>NZ_JAPFCE010000032.1:0-56359 GCF_026240895.1 Pseudomonas sp. DCB_AW | reverse complement strand
GCAAGCCCGCTCCCACAGGAAGGGCGCGCAAATCCCTGTAGGAGCGGGCTTGCCCGCGAAGAGGCCAGTCAGGCTAGAACGGTCTTAGCTGTCGTACCCAAGGTTTGGCGCCAACCAACGCTCACTCACGCTCACCTCCTGGCCTTTACGCGCGCTGTAGCTGTCGATCTGGTCCTTGTCGACCTTGCCCACGGCAAAGTACTGCGCCTGCGGGTGGGCAAAGTACCAGCCGCTGACCGCCGCCGCCGGGAACATCGCAAAGTGTTCGGTCAGGAACACGCCGCTTGGGCCTGTCTCGCCAATGGCCGTGCCATCGAGCAGGCGGAACAGGGTTTCTTTCTCGGTGTGGTCCGGGCAGGCCGGGTAGCCGGGGGCAGGGCGGATGCCGCTGTACTGCTCCTTGATCAACGCTTCGTTGTCCAGGTGCTCGTCGCGGGCGTAACCCCAGTGCTCTTTACGCACCTGCTCGTGCAGCCATTCGGCGCAGGCTTCGGCCAGGCGGTCGGCCAAGGCCTTGACCATGATTGAGCTGTAGTCATCGCCCTTGTCCTGGTAGGCCTTGGCCACTTCCTCGGCGCCGATGCCCGCGGTGGTGATGAAGCCGCCGACATAGTCGGTGATGCCGCTGTCTTTGGGTGCGACGAAGTCGGCCAGCGACCAGTTTGGCTTGTTGTCAGGCTTGATGGTCTGCTGGCGCAGGTGGTGCAAGGTGGCCAGGGGCTGGCCGTCATCGCCATAGACCTCGATGTCGTCATCGGCGACCTGGTTGGCTGGCCAGAAGCCGAACACGGCGCGGGCACTGATCAGCTTCTCGTCGATCAGTTTGTCGAGCATCTCGCGGGCGTCCTTGTACAGGGACGTCGCGGCCTCGCCGACCACTTCGTCGGTGAGGATGCGCGGGAATTTGCCGGCCAGGTCCCAGGAGATGAAGAACGGCGTCCAGTCGATGTACTCGGCCAGGGTGCGCAGGTCTATGTCTTCCAGCACCTTCACACCGGTGAAGGTAGGCACGGCTGGCTGGTAGCTTGCCCAGTCATACTGCGGCTTGGCCGCGATGGCCTTGGCGTAGCTCAGGCGCTCGGTGCGGGCACTGCGGTTGGCGGTGCGCTCGCGCACTTCAACGTAATCCTGGCGGGTCTTCTCGACGAAGCCGGGCTTGAGCTCCTTGGACAACAATTGGGTCGCGACGCCGACGGCGCGCGAAGCGTCGGTGACGTAGATCACCGCGTCGTTGCTGTACTTGGGTTCGATCTTCACCGCCGTGTGCGCCTTGGAGGTGGTCGCGCCACCGATCATCAGCGGCAGGTTGAAACCCTGACGCTGCATTTCGCGGGCAACGTGGACCATCTCGTCCAGCGACGGGGTGATCAGGCCGGACAAGCCGATGATGTCGCATTTCTCGTCGCGTGCGGTCTGCAGGATTTTCTCGGCCGGCACCATCACGCCCAGGTCGACGATGTCGTAGCCGTTACAGCCCAGCACCACGCCGACGATGTTCTTGCCGATGTCGTGCACGTCGCCCTTGACCGTGGCCATCAGGATCTTGCCCTTGGCTTCGGGCTTGTCGCCTTTTTCGGCTTCGATGAACGGGATCAGGTGTGCCACGGCCTGCTTCATCACGCGCGCCGACTTGACCACCTGCGGCAAGAACATCTTGCCGGCACCGAACAGGTCGCCGACCACGTTCATGCCGCTCATCAGCGGGCCTTCGATGACTTCGATCGGGCGCGCGCACTGCTGGCGGCACTCCTCGGTGTCTTCGACGATGTGTGCGGTGATGCCTTTGACCAGGGCATGTTCCAGGCGTTTGCCGACTGGCAGCGAGCGCCAGGCTTCGTTTTCGACTTCCTTGGTGGCGCCGCCGCCTTTGTAGTCGTCGGCGATGGCCAGCAGGGCATCGGTGCCTTCCGGGGTGCGGTTGAGCACCACGTCCTCGACCTTGTTGCGCAGGTCGGCCGGGATCTCGTCGTAGATTTCCAGCTGGCCGGCGTTGACGATACCCATGGTCAGGCCGTTGCGGATGGCGTGGAACAGAAACACCGAGTGGATCGCTTCACGCACCGGGTTGTTGCCGCGGAACGAGAACGACACGTTGGACACACCACCCGAGCTCAAGGCGTGGGGCAGGTGGTCGCGGATGTAGGCGCAGGCTTCGATGAAGTCGACAGCGTAGTTGTTGTGTTCTTCGATGCCGGTGGCGACGGCGAAGATGTTCGGGTCGAAGATGATGTCTTCCGGCGGGAAGCCGACTTCGTTGACCAGGATGTCGTAGCTGCGCTTGCAGATTTCCTTCTTGCGCGCGGCGGTGTCTGCCTGGCCGACCTCGTCGAAGGCCATCACCACCACGGCGGCGCCGTAGCGCTTGCACAGGCGGGCGTGGTGCTTGAACTGCTCGACGCCTTCCTTCATGGAAATCGAGTTGACGATGCCCTTGCCCTGGATGCACTTGAGGCCCGCCTCGATCACTTCCCACTTGGAGGAGTCGATCATGATCGGCACGCGGGAGATGTCCGGTTCGCCGGCGATCATGTTGAGGAAGCGGACCATGGCGGCCTGGGAGTCGAGCATCCCTTCGTCCATGTTGATGTCGATCACCTGGGCGCCGGCCTCGACCTGTTGCAGGGCCACTTCCAGGGCTTCGGTGTAGTTCTCTTCGCGGATCAGCCGGGCGAACTTGGCGGAACCGGTGATGTTGGTGCGCTCGCCCACGTTGACGAACAGCGACTGGCGGTCGATGGTGAACGGCTCCAGGCCCGACAGGCGGCAGGCCTTGGCGATCTCCGGGATCTCACGTGGCTTGTACTTGGCAACCGCCTCGGCGATGGCCTGGATGTGGCCCGGGGTAGTGCCGCAGCAGCCGCCGATGATGTTAAGGAAGCCGCTGGCAGCGAACTCCTCGACCACCGCGGCCATTTCGGCCGGGGTTTCGTCGTACTCACCGAAGGCGTTGGGCAGGCCGGCGTTGGGGTGCGCAGAGACGTGGGTGTCGGCCTTGGTCGACAGCTCTTCCAGGTACGGGCGCAGGTCCTTGGCGCCGAGGGCGCAGTTGAGGCCGACGGAAATCGGCTTGGCGTGGCGCACCGAGTTCCAGAAGGCTTCGGTGGTCTGGCCCGACAGGGTGCGGCCCGAGGCGTCGGTGATGGTGCCGGAAATCATGATCGGCAGTTCGACGTTGTCATCCTCGAACACCTGTTGCACGGCGAAGATCGCCGCCTTGGCATTGAGGGTGTCGAAGATGGTTTCGATCAGGATCAGGTCGGCGCCGCCCTCGATCAGGCCGCGGGTGGCCTCGATGTAGTTTTCTACCAACTCGTCGAAGGTGACGTTGCGGTAGCCGGGGTCGTTGACGTCCGGGGAAATCGAGCAGGTGCGGCTGGTCGGGCCCAGCACGCCGGCGACGAAGCGCGGTTTGTCCGGCGTCTCCAGGGTCTTGGCGTCGGCCACCTGGCGGGCGATGCGCGCGCCTTCGACGTTCAGCTCGTAGACCAGCGACTCCATGCCGTAGTCGGCCTGGGAAATCTGCGTGGCGTTGAAGGTGTTGGTTTCGAGAATATCGGCGCCAGCGTCCAGGTAGGCTTTCTCGATCGCGGCGATGACATCGGGGCGGCTGAGCAGCAACAAGTCGTTGTTACCTTTCACATCGCTTGGCCAATCGGCAAAGCGCGTGCCACGATAGTCGTGTTCCTCGAGGCGATAACTTTGGATCATAGTACCCATGCCGCCGTCGAGGATCAGGATGCGCTCTTTGAGTGCGTGCTGGAGTGCTTGGAGACGAGCGCTGCGGTCGGACATAGGAACTACCTGGTCGGGCGAATATCAGAAGGTGCCGAATCATAACAAAGCTGCGCGGTTTTTAGGCGCACTGCCCATTTGCATGAATTTAGCTCATGTTGGCACACAAGCACCCAAGGACGACCAGGCAATCGTGATGGCTTTCAAGAACCAGGACTTTCCGCACATGGTGCATCGTTGTATTCGTGCTTGGGCGGGCGTTTTCGCCTTGCTCATCAGTGGCGCGACCTTCGGGCAGGCTGCCCAATCGAGCCCGGCTATTTCCTACACCCGGGATATCCAGCCGATTTTCACCGAGAAGTGCGTGGCCTGCCATGCCTGCAACGACGCGGCCTGCCAGCTCAAGCTGGAAAGCCCTGAGGGCGCGGTGCGGGGGGCAACCAAGGTGCCGGTGTACCAAGGTGACCGCAGCGCGGCGGTGCCGACCACGCGGCTGTTCTACGACGCCCACAGCGAGGGCGAGTGGCGCAAGAAGGGCTTCTACTCGGTGCTTGACGGCCAGGGCAGCCAGGCCGCGCTGATGGCGCGCATGCTCGAGCTGGGGCACAAGACGCCGCTTACGCCCAATGCCAAGCTGCCCGAGGACATCGTTCTGGGCATCAACCGCAACAACATGTGCCCTTTGCCCCATGAGTTCGACGCCTACGCCGGCGCGCACCCCAAAGAAGGCATGCCGCTGGCGGTTACCGGCCTGACCGACCAGGAGTACACCACCCTGCAACGCTGGCTGGCAGCTGGCGCGCCGGTGGAGTACCAGCCGATTCAGCCGAGTGCGGTCGAGGCCAAGCAGATCGCCGACTGGGAAGAGTTGCTCAACCGCCCGGGTTCGACCGAGGCGCTGGTTGGCCGCTGGCTTTACGAGCACCTGTTCCTTGCGCACATCTACTTCGTCGGCGGCGAGCAGGGCCACTTCTTCCAGTGGGTGCGTTCCCGCACGCCCAGTGGCCAGCCGGTCGACGTGATCGCGACCCGACGCCCCAACGACCCGCCAGGCACCGACTTCTACTACCGGCTGATGCCGGTGCAGGGTGTGATCGTGCACAAGACGCACATCACCTACCCAATGGGGCCGCAGAAGCTCAAGCGGGTCAAGCAACTGTTCTACGCGGGTGACTGGCATGCCTCGGCGCTGCCAGGCTATGGCCCGCGCCACCGGGCCAACCCGTTCGAGACCTTCGAGGCGATCCCGGCGGTGGCGCGTTACCAGTTCATGCTGGATAACGCTGAGTACTTCGTGCGCACCTTCATCCGTGGCCCGGTGTGCCGTGGGCAGATTGCAACCGACGTGATCCGCGACAACTTCTGGGCGCTGTTCCAGGAGCCGGCCCACGACCGCTACATCACCGATGCCCAGTACCGTGGCGAGGCCACGCCGCTGCTGGCCATGCCGGGCCAGATCGACGACGTGGGCAGTGTGCTGGGCCTCTGGCATGCCTACCGCGACAAGCGCAACGAATACGAAAAACTGCGCCGCGAAGCCTATGCCGAAATGCCGGCGCCGGGTTGGTCGACGCTGTGGGCCGGTAACGACAATGCACTGCTGAGCATCTTCCGTCACTTCGACAGCGCCTCGGTGACCAAGGGCCTGATCGGAGATGTGCCGCTCACCGTGTGGCTGTTCGACTACCCCTTGTTCGAGCGCACCTACTACCAATTGGCCGTCAACTTCGATGTGTTCGGCAACGTTTCGCACCAGTTGCAGACCCGCCTGTACTTCGACCTGATCCGCAATGGCGCGGAGGTCAACTTCCTGCGCCTGATGCCGGCCGACCAGCGTGGCGCGATCCTCAGCGACTGGTACCAGAACAGCGGCAAGGTGAAGATGTGGCTCGATTACGAGGACATCGACACTGACACCCCAAGCGGTATCAAGCTGGACCCGGCGAACCCAAAACGCGACTTTGGGCTCAAGCTGGTGCAGCGTACCGGCAGCCTGAATGCAGCACCTGACCCGATCAACCGCTGCCAGGGGGCTTACTGCTCGCGGCCGCAGATGAACGAAGCGTTCCGCAATGTCGAGCAGTCGCTCAGCCGCCTGGTGTCGCGCCCGGCTGCCGGGCTCAAAGTCATCAACCAGCTGCCTGAGGCGACGATGCTGCGTATCGAAGGGCAGGGCGGCCAGCGCCAGGTGTACAGCCTGCTGCGCAACCGTGCGCACAGCAACGTTGCCTTCCTACTGGGTGAGGCCTACCGCTATCAGCCTGGGCTGGACACCCTGACCTTGTACCCAGGCGTGCTCAGCAGTTACCCGAACTTCATCTTCAACATTCCGGCCGAGGACGTGCCCGAGTTTGTCGAGGACATGGAGTATGCGCGTGATGATGCCGACAAATTCGAGCGCATCGTCATGCGCTGGGGCGTGCGCCGCAGCCATCCGCAGTTCTGGCAGTACTTCCACGACCTCAATAGCTACATCAAGGAGACCCAGCCGGTGGAAGCGGGTGTGCTGGACATGAACCGCTACGAGAACCTCTGATCGGTCAACCTGACCTTTCCGAAACAACTGCGGTCGGAAAGGTTGGGTGGTCTTGATCGATTGCAGGGGGGCTGCTTTGCAGCCCTTCGCGGGTGAACCCGCTCCCACAGGGAAAGCGCTGGCCTCTTGACCGGTGCAGTACCTGTGGGAGCGGGTTTACCCGCGAACGAGCGCGTAGCGCTCGCCTCTGCATTCGGCCAGCGGCCTCAATGCACCGGCAATCGCAGGGTATTTCATGCTGTATTCGCTTCAGGCACTGCGGGCGTTCGCCGCCTGGGTGGTGGTCTGCCACCATTTCATGCAGATCTTCTTCGACTTCAAGGCCAGTGGGCCCATCGGCCAACTGCTCACCGACCGGGGCGCTGTCGGCGTCGACATCTTCTTCGTCATCAGCGGCCTGGTTATCTACCTCTCCACCCGCGACAAAACCATCGAACCCCGCCAGTTCCTGCTCAACCGGGTACTGCGCATCGTCCCGGCGTACTGGTTCTACACCTTGGTCATGGCGGGCCTGCTGCTGGCGGCCAGCCGCTGGATGCCGCACCAGGAATTCGACTGGCACCACCTGCTGTTGTCGCTGCTGTTCGTGCCTGCGGAAAACCCCGGCGGGTATGGCCTTTATCCGACCTTGAACGTGGGCTGGACGCTGAACTTCGAGATGTTCTTCTACCTGCTGTTCGGCCTGGCATTCCTGGTCCGCCAACGTCATCAGTTGCTGCTGGTCACTGTCGCGCTGCTGCTGGTGAGTGAAGTGCTGGGGCGGCTGGGTGTGCTCAGCCGCTTCTACAACAACGACATCATTTATGAGTTCCTGCTCGGCATCGGCCTGGGTGTGCTGTATCGGCGCGGTGTGATCCGCCAGGGCATCTGGACGCCCCTGGCGTTGCTCGCGGTGGCGGGGTATGCCATCTACCACCTCGACGCCTCCCAGCGCCTGCTGCACTGGGGCCTGCCGAGCGCGCTGGTGGTGCTGGCCTTTGTCTCCCTGGAGCCGTTGTTCGCGGGTAACCGGCTGCTCAAGGCGCTGGGCGACTGTTCGTATTCGGTCTACCTGATTCACGTGCTGGTGCTGTATGCCGGCTGGTTCGCCAGCCAGCGGCTGCACCTGAACCCGTACCTGGTGTTTGCCCTGTGCGTGCCGTCCATTGGACTAATGTCGTGGTTCAGCTACCAGTGGCTGGAGCGCGGCCTGTATCGGCGGATGCAGGCCTGGCTGGCGGCGCCACGGGGGCAGGCGCCGGCGTATGCGCTTTCCCGAGTCAAATACTAGGACTTTGTACAAGGGCCAGGTTGGCGTACACTTGGCCGCAAGTCTGTGAGGAACTTCCATGAGCGCTATAACCATTACCGACGCCGCCCATGATTACCTGGCCGATCTGCTCTCCAAGCAGAATACGCCCGGCATCGGCATCCGCATTTTCATCACCCAGCCAGGCACCCAGTACGCAGAGACGTGCATTGCCTACTGCAAGCCGGGCGAAGAGAAGCCTGACGACACCGCCGTGGGTCTGAAGAGCTTCACCGCTTACCTCGATGCAGTCAGCGTACCCTTCCTTGAAGACGCGCTGGTCGACTACGCCACTGACCGCATGGGCGGCCAGCTGACCATCAAGGCGCCGAATGCCAAGGTGCCGATGGTCAACGAAGACAGCCCGATCAACGAGCGTATCAACTACTACCTGCAGACTGAGATCAACCCGGGCCTGGCCAGCCATGGCGGCCAGGTAAGCTTGGTGGACGTGGTCGACGACGGCATCGCTGTGCTGCAGTTCGGCGGCGGTTGCCAGGGCTGCGGCCAGGCCGACGTGACCCTGAAGGAAGGCATCGAGCGCACCCTGCTCGAGCGGATTCCGGAGCTCAAAGGTGTGCGCGACGTGACCGACCACACCCAGAAGGAAAACGCGTACTACTGATACCAGGGTTCGCCGCTTCCTTAGCAACAAACTGTTACGAGTTCAACCCCTGCGACAACAGGCCGCAGCCCGTATTCAAAGGGCTGCAGGCCATCTGCGCCTTCGTCGGGTAGAAGCACTTGGGGTGTCATGTAAGAATGCCCCGGTTTTTCGGCTGGCCCGTCCCAAGGGCCGGTACCTTTCCTGTAAAGGATGGCCTGTAAAGGATAGTTCCATGAATGATCTGTATACCCGGCGCGCGGTTGTCGCCGGGATGGGCGTTCTCGGGCTTGGCCTGCTGGCTGGCTGCAGCCCGGCCCGGGGTCTTGAGTTCAAGTACGGCAAGAACATGAGCAACGAAATCCTTGGGCGCAAGTTCAACCTCAAGGACCCCCAAGGCAACCCGCGTACCCTGTCGAGCTTTTACGGCAGCATGCCGATGATTTTCTTCGGCTTCACCCAGTGCCCGGCGGTCTGCCCGACCACGCTGGCGCGGGCGGCGCAAATCAGGCAGTTGCTCAGGGGCCGCGACCGTGACTTGTTCCAGGTGGTATTCATCACCCTGGACCCGGAGCGCGACACCCCCGAAGTGCTCGACGCCTACGTCAAAGCGTTCGACCCCTCGTTCACCGCGCTGACGGGCACCCCCGAAGAAATCGCCGAGGTGGCCAAAGAGTTCAAGGTGTTCTACGAGAAGGTCCCGGCCGGTGATACCTACACCATCTCTCATTCGTCCACCAGCTACGTCTACGATACGCGTGGCACCCTGCGCCTGAGCCTGGGCCATTCCCTGAATGCCAAGGAATGCGCTGAAGACCTGGTCACCCTGATGGAGATTTGCTAATGGCTGTTTCACTGCAACCGATCAAACGCGGCCTGGCCGCCATCGCCCTGCTGGGCCTTGCCCTGCCTGCCCTGGCCCAGACCACCGTGAGTGATGCCTGGGTCCGCGCCAGCGTGCCGCAGCAGCAGTCCACCGGTGCCTTCATGACCCTCACGGCCAGCAGCGACAGCAAGCTGGTTGGCGTTGAATCGCCTGTGGCCAAGACCGTGCAAGTGCATGAAATGACCATGAACGGCGACGTGATGGGCATGCGCGAGGTCAAGGCCGTCGAGTTGCCGGCTGGCAAAGCAGTCACCCTGGACCCGAACGGCCTGCACGTGATGCTGATGGGGTTGAACCAGCAGGTGAAAGAAGGCGAGCAGGTGCCACTGACCCTGGTCATCGAAGATGCCAAGGGCGGCAAGGAAACGCTGCAGGTGCAAGCGCCAGTGCGTCCGCTCAACGCCGAGGCAGGCGGTGGGCATGACCACATGCACATGAAACACTGATTGATCTGGGGCCGCGCATAGCGGCCCCAATTCATTCAGCTACGAAAACGCGGCAATGGCCTGTCGAGGGTCAGCGAGGTCAAGGTCTTGCGTACCTGGGCTTCGTCGGCCTCCAGGGCCTTTAGACTCGCGCGGATCTTGCCGGCGGCGGGCACATCGCCCTGCCGGTCGATCCAGTCGGCAATCTCCTTGCAGGCACTGCTCAGGCAGGCCTGACGCTGGTTCATCAGCGATATGAGGGTGGTGAGCTCTCTTTCGGACATGGCAGGATCCTCCAATTCAGCCCTGTCAGTGTAGCAGTGGCCAGCAAGCTTGCCTGGGGCCGGGTGTCGCAGGGCGTCAGCTTGGCAGGCAGGCGCTGCGGTATGCGCCTGGGGTCACCCCATAGGCCTGCTTGAACTGCCGGCTCAAGTGGCTCTGGTCGGCAAACCCAAGCGCAAACGCCACCTCCGAAGCCGCCTGGCCGCGTTTCAAAAACTCACGGGCACGGGCCAGGCGCCGTTGCTTGAGCCAGGCATGGGGCGGCAGGCCGGTGGCCTGGCGAAACACCCGGGCGAAGTGGAAGGGTGACAGGTTGACCGCCGCCGCCAGGGCTTCAAGCGATGGCGGGTCGGCCAGCTGACTCTCCAGCAGTTCACGGGCGCGGGCCACCGCCTGCGGCTCATGGCCCGGTGCAGCGGGTTCGGCGCATTGCCCATGGCGTTGCACCAGGGCCAGCACGGCATGGCGCCAGGCGGTCTGCTGTTCCAGGGCACTGGCTGCGCCTTCGGACAACTGGTGCAGCTGGCTGAAGGCGAGCGCCAGGGCCGGGTCCTGGATCACACTGTCCTTGAAGGTGGGCATGCCGTGGCGGCCCAGTTCCAGCTCCTCCAGCACGCCCGTTACCCGCTCATGTTCTGGGTAGAAACCGCGGTAGCGCCAGCCGGCTTCGTGGGCCGTGGCGCCGGTGTGCAGTTCGTCGGGGTTGATCAACACCATGCTGCCCACCGGGGCCAGGTGTTCGCTGCCGCGATGCCAGAAGCGCTGGGCGCCCGACTCGATCACGGTGAACACGTAGCCTTCATGCACGTGCGGGGCGAAGCGCTGTTGGAAATATCGCGCGTGCAGCATTTCGACGTCGCCCAACGCCGGCGCCTGCCACAGGTGCGTCTGCTCGCGCAGGGGCGTGGTCATGCCAGCCAGCTGCGCAGGAGGAAGAAGATCAACATGCTCACCAGCATGCTCAGCAACACGCTGCGGGTCAACAGCACCAAGATGACGGCCACCACCGAGCCCAGCAGATAAGGGTTGAGCAGGCTCAGGTTCAGCTGGTGGTCAGGCATGAAGATGATCGGCCCGCAGATGGCGGTGAGCATGCCCGGCACCGCGAAGCCCAGAAACTGCCGGGCATTGGAACTCAGGCGCAAGGGCAGGCGTGGTTCAAGAAACGCATAGCGATTGAGAAACACGATGGCGCCCATGGCGAAAATCAGTAACCAAGTCATGCGCGGCCTCCAAAGCACTTTTGGCAAATGAAGCCGGCGCCCATGCCGAGCAGGCCCGCGGCCACCAGGGCGGTTTCCCAGTGCCAGGCACTGAACAGGACCGAGCAGAACAGCGAAACGGCCACGCACACCACCGTGGCCAGGTTGCGCACCAGTGGCGCGATCAGGGCGACGAAGGTGGCGACAATCGAGAAGTCCAGGCCCAATTGGTCGAGGTGCGGGATGTTCTGGCCAAGGACGATGCCTGCCAAGGTGAACAGGTTCCAGGCGATGTAGAAGGTCAGGCCCACGCCTAGCGCATACCAGCGATTGAACTGCTGCTGGTCATAATGGCTGGTCAGGGCAAAGAACTCGTCGGTTAGCAAAAAGCCCAGGCCCAATCGCCAGCGCAGCGGCTGGTTCGACAGCACCGGGCGCATGGATAAGCCGTACAGCAGGTGCTGCGATGTCAGCAGCAAGGTGGTGAGCAGGATCGACGCCAGGTTGGCACCGCCCTTGAGCATGCCGATCGCCACCAGTTGTGCGGCACCGGCAAAGACGATGGCCGACAGCCCCTGGCCTTGCCAGGCGCTGAGGTTGGCCTCGATGGCCATGGAGCCGGCCAGCAGGCCCCAGGGGGCGACGGCCAGGGAAAGCGGGAGGATGGCGATGGCGCCATGAACAAAGGCTTGGCGAGCGATGTGTGGGCTGTGGGGCATGGTGGCTGCAACGCGTGTACTCGGTTGGGCAGCATGCCAGAGTGAAGCGGGCCATGGCTTGAACGATCTTGCTGGTTTGTCGACTGGCCGCTATCGATGGCTGGTCAACCAGCGCTGCGCAGTCGAGCATCCGTTGATGTCCACGGCCTTCTGCAGCAAGGCCTGGCGATGCCCTGGGTCAAGGTCGGCCAGCACCCGGTACACCTCGGCCTGGTAGTCACGCTGGCGCCCCCACTGCATGTTCAGGCCTTGCGGCTGGCTGCGGTTGCAGGCCAGTCGTGTGGTGGGCTGTGGGTAGTAGGGGGCGTATTGGGGGGCCATGCTTGGGATCGCCTCCAGCGCAGCGCGATAGTCTGCGCTGGCGTTGTAGGGCGGGCACCAGGTGGCAATGGCCGGTGCCGGGGGCGCGAAGCCTTGCTTGAGGCTCGCCTCCAGCAAAGGGCAGGCAGCGTCCGGGATCTGGGCCACCGGCAGGTAGGTCATGTAGTACAGCGCCAGCCGGTACTGGGCCACGGGGTGGCCAAGCTCCACCGACTTTTTCAGCAGTGCCACGGCGGTGGGCAAGGTGTGCGCCAGGGCCTGGCCTTGGCGGGTGAGCTCCGGGTCGCTGCCCACGGCAGTGCGCAGTGAGCTGGCGCCGTCGTCCTGGCTGTCGGCCTGCTCGAGCAAGGGCAGGGCCTGGCGGTAGAGCAAGTCGGCATGCGGGTCGATGCGCACGTCGAGCGCTTGCGCGGCCAGTGGCATCAAGGCGATCACCAGCGGCGACAGGGTTGCCACACGACTCACAGGCAGGCCTCGTGGGACGGGCAGTCACGACAGGCGGCCAGTGGTTGATGCACGGCTTGGATGTTCATCACAGGTACAGGTACGCCTCGGGCGAATCGGAACGACGACGTATTCTAGCCACCCAAGGGGCCTCGCCGGAAGACCGGCGGGCAACTGTCAGACGAGCTTGATAGGCGTGACCTTGCGCTGAGCGTGTTTTTCCTGGGCCAGGCCAAGCTTGGCGGTAATGACTTTGGCCAGTGCGTTGTTGCCCAGGTCGTTGAGGTGCAGGCGGTCGACGAACAGGTCGGCGCCAAACACGGGCGAGCTGCTGAGCATGCTGTTCATGTCATAGCAGGCTACCGGGTCGGCCTGGTCTTTGATGCGGCGAAAGAAGGCCGAGTGCAAGTGGCTGTCGAAGACCCCGTCCAGCAGCCGTTCGAAGTTCGCGGGCTGGCGCGCCAACGCCGCCAGCATGGCTTGCTCGCCCGCTGGCAGGGTTTCTCGGCACCAGGGCAGCAGCGGCTGAAGAATGAAAGTGAGGGTGGCGTGGCTGTCTGCCAGCAGCCGCTCCCACTGGCGCAGGGTGCGGCCGATGCTGTCGGCCGCGCGGGCCAGGCGCTTCTCTGGGGGCGAAAGCGGCTGGGCGGCTGGAGGCGCGGGAGGGGGCGCGGCCAAGGCTTGGCCGATGCGCCGCCAAAGCGATTGTCGGCGGGGGGCTGCGGCAGGCGGCATGCCATCGCTGAAACTGTTCAAGGCTTCCTGAAAACCTGTGACGTGATGCGCCTCGCGGGGGCTGGCGAGGATTTCGTAGAGGGCCTCATGGGCCAAGGTATTGAGGCCGCTGAGCACCACCACGTGGCCGAGCTGGCCGAGGCGGTGCTGGTGAGTGAGGAACATCAGCAGCTCTTGGCCAGCATTGAGCCCACAGCCTGCCAGGCTCAGCCAGACCTCGCCGGTCAGCATCGACAGGTGCGAAGCCACCGTGTGCTCATCGCTGCTGGCACCGACGCCCAAGGCGGTGGAGCCCCCCACCAACAGGTTGATGCGCGGCGCCGTGCCGCGCTCGGCCGCCGAGAAGCGCTTGCCGGCACAGTGGCTGTAGCGCAGGCCGAGCGCATCGGTGTTGATGGTGCCCGAGCGGTAGCCGCTCTCGTGGATGTGCAGTGCGTGTGGCGCACGGCGGCTGCCCAGTTGCAGAAAGCGCTGGTAGTCCTGTTGCAGCGGCGAAGGAAGGCCCAAAACATCTGTGCACGTGTCGGTCGATCTCATGGGCACTCCTTGCGAGGCATCCGGCTCAGGCCGCCAGTTCCTTGAGGTTGTACAGCAGGCCGCCGGCCGCGATCAGCAGCAGGGCAACGCCCGAGGCCAGGCTGATGACGCGATTGCTGCGCTGCGAAGCGATCTTGCCGATGGCGAAGATGTACAGGCTGAGCACGGCAAAATCGATGGCCACCCACAACAGCGACAGCACCACCATGCTCTTGCCGAACGACTCGGTGATCTGGATGAACTGAGGGAAGAAGGCGATGAAGAAGATGATGTCCTTGGGGTTGGAGATACCCACCATGAACCCTTGCAGCAGGCCGCCACGCCCAGGCCCAGGCGCTTCGTTCGCCGACTCTGGGGTGGGCGCCTGCAGGGCTTCCTTGAGGGTGCCCACGGCGATGTAGCCGATGAACAGGCAGCCCAGCAGGCTCATGCCGCTGAGCCAGGCCTTGTCGATGGCCGCGCTGGTCAGGATGATCCAGGCCGCCGCGCCAATCAGTACCAGGGACGCCCAGTTGGTCCCCACGGCAGTGAACATGGCTTTGCGCGACCCGGAGGCGGCAGCGGTGTTGACGATCAGTGCCACCACTGGGCCAGGGGTGGCGATCAGTAGCAGGACAGTCAGGGCATAGGTGGCGGTGAGTGCGGTATTCACGGTCAATTCTCGATCAGTGTGTCGGCTGTTACATGGGCGTGGAACGGGCAGCGCGACGGGTTGAGCGAACCCGCCTCCTGTAGCTGGTACTGCTTCCACTCGTAGTTGTCGGCATCGCCGAACGCGCCAAGGGTGTCGGGCATGATGCCGTTGTTGTAATGCTGTACCCGCTCGCGGATGCGGGCACGGATACGCTTGCCACTTTCGGTGCTGGCGTTGGCCACTTCGTCGAAGTTTTCCCGCGGGTTGATGACGAAGGTGATGTGCGGCCCCAGGTTGCGGCTTTTCATCTGTTGGTGGCCGGGGAAGTTCATGTTGATGAACAGCGGCATGCCGGCGTAGCAGAACGACCAGCCCGTGTCGTGAGGGTCGGTCGGCATCGCCTGCGGCCAGGGGTGCGGGTCGCGCGCGTGTACGCCCTGCAAAACTTTCCAGGCCAGCGCCTGTTGCTCGGCAAGGGTGTATTCGCTGGCGGTTTCGAGAAACACCACCAATGGGCTGCCGATGCGCTGCTTGAGCGGGATCGGTGTGATGGTGCGCACGTAGTCAGCCAGGCCCTGGGCGATGTCGTCGGCCAGTTGTTCGGCGCGGGCGAAGAGGATGTGGCAGGTCTCGCTGGCGACTGCCTTGCGGCCAAACAGGCAGGGGAATTCGGGGTTGGCGAGAATGCTGCGAAAATGTTGTATGGTTTTGTACGTCCAATGTTGCGTGTTCCGCACATGTTCAGCGGCCAGCTCTAGCGCATCCAGGCGATAGCAGTTTCCATAACCCGTAAACATGATTTCCCCAGGCATCTAATTAAGTAACGTTCCAGTCATATGCAGGCAGAATCGTTGGTAATCTTTATTATTTACCCGCATTTTCTGAGACAGACTTAACGTTGTAAAACGCGTGGAACTATGACCTACTATTAGTCTCACTCATGCTTCGGACGTCGCCATGTCGGAACGGATTCAGGCCTTGCACGCCCTGCGTGCTTTCGAGGTGGCCTCTCGTTATGGCTCCTTTACCCGTGCGGCGGAGGAGTTGGCGCTGACCCAAGGGGCGGTCAGCCACCACATCAAGACCCTCGAGGCCATGTTCGGCTGCGACCTGTTCGAGCGTCGTGGGCCGAAACTGAGCCTGACCGAGCACGGGCGTTTGCTGTCACAAGAGCTCAAGGTCGGCTTCAAGATCATCGAAAACGCCTGCGCGCTGCTGCGTCAGGACCGCTACGGTGTGCGTCTGAAGGCGCCATCCACGCTCACCATGCGCTGGTTGCTCAGGGCCCTGGACGGCTTCAAGAAGCTCGATGACAGCAGCAGCGTGCAACTGTCGAGCGTGTGGATGGACATCGACAGCGTGGACTTCTATTCGGAGCCCTACGACTGCGCCATCCTGCTGGCCAACGGCCGTTTCCCCGCCGATGTTGAGAGCTTCAAGCTGTTCGATGAGTGGCTGATCCCGGTGTGCCACCCCGATTACATGGCGCAAGCCCAGCCCGACCTTGCCGACCTGCGCCAATGCGAGTTCCTGCACCCGTCGCCGGACCGGCGCGACTGGCGACGTTGGCTGGCGCGGATGGACGCACTGGATATCAGCATCGACCAGGGGCAGGTGTTCGATACCCTCGACCAGGGGATTTCGGCGGCCCAGCAAGGCCTGGGCATCTCGGTGGTGGACCTGGTGCTGGCCAGCTCCGACCTGTCGGCAGGGCGGCTGGTGACGCCGTTCAAGCACGCGGTGGCCACCGGTGACGGGTATTACATGACTTGGCTGAAATCCAGCCCCAAGGCCCGGCAGATGCACAAACTGCGTGATTTTCTGATCAGCCAGGTGCCGCCGTTGGCCTACAAGGACATCAACTATTTGTACGGTTGAGGGCTGCCGGGGAACACCCGCTCAAGCATGAAATCGATGAACACCCGCAGCTTGGGCGGCACCTGGCGCCCCGACGGCCACAACAGGTAGAAACTTCCACGCCGCTCCATGAAACTGTCGAGTACCGTCACCAGCGTGCCGGCGGCCAGTTCGCGGCGCACGCTGAAGTCTGGCAGGCAGGTGATGCCGCGGTGGTTGAGGGCGAAGCAGATGCGTGTCTCGACGTGGTTGCACACCATCGAAATGGGGATGTCATAGCCCTGGTCGGGGTGCTCCTGACGCAGCGGCCAGGTCTCCAGCTTGCCGTTGCTGGGGAAGCGGTAGTGCAGGCAGGTGTGTGCATTCAGGTCGCGGGGGTGGGTGGGCGTGTCGCGTTCGCGCAGGTACTCGGGCGATGCCACCAGGCGATGCTGGAAGTGGCCGAGGAACTTGGCATTGAGGCGCGAATCCACGGGTTGACCGCCGCGCATCACCACATCGAACCCTTCACCGACGATATCCACCATGCGGTCGGTAAACTCCAGGTCCAGTTCAACCTCAGGGTACAACGCCATGAAGTCGGCCAGCGCCGGCATGACCAGCCCGGTGACCTGGGGCAGGCTCACACGCAGGCGACCGCGCGGGGTTTCACTGGCCTGTGACAGGGCCTGCTCGGTGGCCTCGATCTCAGCCAGGATACGGCGGCTGCGTTCAAGAAACAGCGTGCCTTCGGCGGTCAACGTGATGCTGCGTGTGCTGCGGTGGAACAGGCGCACACCCAGGCGGCTTTCCAGCCGTGCCACGCGCTTGCCCACAGCCGAAGCGCTGATGCCCAACGACTGGCCTGCAGCCACGAAACTGCGGGTTTCGGCCACCCGGTTGAAGACTACGAAGCCGCTGAGGCTGTCCATTGCGCACTCCTGATTGCGGACATTAATGTCCGGGGTGAACGGCATTGTACCCATCTTTTTCCGCAATACCCCCGGCATGCACACTGCCGGCCTCGATCACCACTTCAAGGCACCCCGCAATGTCCCAGACTTCTTCCGCACCGCTACTGGGTGAAAGCGCCGAGCGCTTACCCTTGAGCGGCCTGCTGGCCCTGGCGATGACCGGCTTCATTGCCATCCTCAGCGAAACCCTGCCTGCCGGCCTGCTGGACCAGATCGCCGGCGGCATGGCGATCAGCCAGGCCATGGCCGGGCAGTGGGTCACGGCGTACGCATTGGGCTCGCTGCTGACAGCCATCCCGCTGGTGACCCTGACCCAAGGCTGGTATCGCCGCCGTGCACTGCTGCTGGCGATTGGTGGCTTCGTGCTGTTCAACGGGTTGACGGCCTTGTCGTCGTCCAATGCCCTTACCCTGGTGCTGCGCTTTTTCACCGGTGCCGCAGCCGGCCTGGCTTGGGGATTGATTGCCGGCCATGCCCGGCGCATGGTGCCGGTGGCCTTGCAGGGGCGGGCGATGGCGGTGGCCATGCTCGGCCAGCCGATAGCCTTGTCCCTCGGCTTGCCCATCGGTACCTGGCTAGGGGCACTGTTGGGGTGGCGGGCCACCTTTGTCGTGGTCACTGTGGTGGCGCTGCTGCTGGTCGTCTGGGTGTTGCGCGCCGTGCCGGACTACCCGGGGCAGGCCGCCGGCAAGCGACCGGCGGCGCTGCAGGTGTTGCGCACACCTGGCGTGGCGTTGGTGCTGTTGGTGATCATGACCTGGATCCTCGGCCACAACATTCTGTATACCTACATCGTGCCGTTGCTGGCGGCGGCGGGGATGGCCGCCGAAATCGGCCAGGTGTTGATGGTGTTCGGCTTGTCGGCGCTGGCGGGCATCGGCCTGGTCGGGCTGCTGGTCGATCGCCACCTGCGCACGCTGGTGCTGCTCAGCCTGGCCGGTTTTGCCGTGGCCACGCTGATGCTGGGGCAGGCGTCCTCGTGGGCCCTGTACCTGAGCATCGCGCTGTGGGGTGTGACCTACGGCGGCGCGCCAACACTGTTGCAGACGGCCTGCGCAGATGCGGCGGGCGAGGGCGGTGACGTGGCGCAGTCGATGCTGGTGACGGTGTGGAACAGCGCCATCGCCTTGGGTGGGATTATCGGTGGGTTGCTGCTGACCGGGGCGGGCGTCGCCTGGTTTGGCCCCGTGGCGCTGGTATTGATTGGCCTGGCGTGGCTGCTGGCCTGGGCAGGGCGCCGTGGCGGGTTCAAGGCCGGCTCCCGATAGTTTCCAGGCCTACGCGGTCGTTGTAGGAGCAGCCTTGTGCTGCGAAGAGGCCAGTACTGACCATGCAACTCTGCCAGGTTTACCGGCCTCTTCGCAGCACAAGGCTGCTCCTACAGAGGCCGGGTCGGATCTGAGGACAACGCAAGACATGGCAGCCCTGGATTGCCCTGCACAGGGTAGAATCGTCACTTACAGCACAACAGACGATCAGAGGTCCACGCGGTGGAATTGCAGCAGGGCTTTGTCCTGACCCGGCATTGGCATGACACACCCGAAGGCACGTGCGTGGAGTTCTGGCTGGCGACGGACCAAGGCCCGCGCCAGCTGCGCCTGGCGCCGCAAGTCTCGGTGGCGTTCATCGCGCAGGCGCAGGCCGAACATGCGCGCGTGCTGCTGGCCAACGAGCCGGGTGTCGAGCTTAAGCCCTTGCAACTGCGCGACTTCGATCAGCGCCCGGTGCTGGGCTTGTACTGCCGTCAGCATCGCCAGTTGATGCAACTGGAGCAACGCCTGCGCAACGCCGGCGTCGAGGTGTACGAAGCTGATATCCGCCCCCCCGAGCGCTACCTGATGGAGCGCTTCATCACGGCCCCGGTGCAGTTCACCGGCCAGCCAGACGCCCACGGCGTGCTCTGCGACGCCCAGCTCAAACCACTGCCAGACTACCGACCGCCGCTGCGCCTGGTGTCGCTGGATATCGAAACCAGCGAGCGCGGCGCGCTGTACAGCATCGCCCTCGAAGGCTGCGGCCAGCGCCAGGTGTACATGCTCGGCCCGGCCAACGGCGACAGCAGCGCGGTGGACTTCGACCTGCATTACTGCGACGACCCTGCCGCGCTGCTCGATTGCCTCAACCAATGGATGGCCCGGCACGACCCGGATGCGATCATCGGCTGGAACCTGGTGCAGTTCGACCTGCGCCTGTTGCACGAACATGCCAAGCACCTGCAGGTGCCTTTGGCCCTGGGCCGCAACGGCGCGCCCATGGCCTTGCGCGCTCACGCCAGCGGCGGCCACGTGTTCGCCGATGCCCCTGGGCGCTTGCTGATCGACGGCATCGAAGCCTTGCGTTCGGCAACCTGGAGCTTCCCGTCGTTCAGCCTGGAGAGCGTTGCCCAAACGCTGCTGGGCGAGGGCAAGGCGATCAGCACGCCATACCAGCGCATGGATGAAATCAACCGCATGTTCGCCGAAGACAAACCGTCGCTGGCGCGCTACAACCTCAAGGACTGCGAACTGGTCACGCGCATCTTCGCCCACACCCGGCTGCTCGAGTTTCTGCTCGAACGCGCCTCGGTCACCGGCTTGGCCGTGGACCGAAGCGGCGGTTCGGTGGCCGCGTTCTGCCATTTGTACATGCCGCAGATGCACCGTTTGGGCTTTGTCGCGCCCAACCTCGGCAGCCGCCCGGACGAAGCCAGCCCCGGCGGTTTTGTCATGGATTCGCGCCCTGGCCTCTACGATTCGGTGCTGGTGCTGGACTACAAGAGCCTGTACCCCTCGATCATCCGTACCTTTCTGATCGACCCAGTGGGCCTCGTCGAAGGCTTGCGTCAGCCCGACCCGCAGCACGCGGTCGAAGGTTTTCGCGGGGGGCGCTTTTCGCGCAGCCAGCACTGCCTGCCGGCCATTGTCGAGCGGGTATGGCAGGGCAGGGAGGCGGCCAAGCGCGCGGGCAACGCGCCGCTGTCGCAGGCCCTCAAAATCATCATGAATGCCTTCTACGGTGTGCTGGGTTCCAGTGGCTGCCGGTTCTTCGACCCGCGCCTGGCATCGTCGATCACCATGCGCGGGCACCAGATCATGCGCCAGACCCGCGAACTGATCGAAGCCCGCGGTTTCGATGTGATCTATGGCGATACCGACTCCACCTTCGTCTGGCTCAAAGGCGCCCATGACGAGGACGCTGCCGCGCGCATCGGCCGCGAGCTGGTGGCCGAGGTCAACCATTGGTGGCGCCGGCACTTGAGTGATTCGATGGGCCTGGAAAGTGCTCTGGAGTTGCAGTTCGAAACCCATTACCGACGCTTTCTGATGCCGACCATCCGCGGTACCGAAGAAGGCAGCAAGAAGCGCTACGCAGGGCTGGTGCAGCGCGCCGACGGCAGCGAGGAGATGGTCTACAAAGGCCTGGAGTCGGTACGCACCGACTGGTCGCCGCTGGCCCGGGAATTTCAGCAGGCGCTTTACGGGCGGATCTTCCGTGGCCAACCGTACCGCGACTACGTGCGCCAGTACGTGCAGCAGACCTTGGCCGGCGAACTCGATGAGTTGATGGTGTACCGCAAGCGCTTGCGTCGTCCGCTGGCCGATTACCAGCGCAACGTGCCGCCGCATGTGCGCGCCGCGCGCCTGGCCGATGAGTACAACACCCGCCTTGGCCGACCCCGGCAGTACCAGAACGGCGGCTGGATCAGCTACCTGATCACCACGGCCGGCCCTGAACCCTTGGAGAGCCTGCAGGCACCCATCGATTACGAGCATTACCTGAGCCGCCAACTGCAACCGGTGGCCGACGCCATCCTGCCCTTTGTCGGGGATGATTTCGCGGCGTTGACCGGCCGCCAGCTACAGCTGTTCTGAGCGCAGGCATTACCTATCTAGCGCCTCGACAAACTGCGGCTGCCTAGGCTGGCCTCTTTACCCACAAGAGGCTTTACGCATGGGCACTACACATTCGCCAGAGGATCAGGCTGGGGGCAATGCCGCCGTCCGCCCCGACATGCTGCAGCAGGACAGCGACGCGTTTCAGGATGGTTTCATCAGCAAGCGCCTGCCCCGTTGGTTGCGACAGGCGCCCATTGACCAACTGCCTGCGATCAGCCACGCCTTGGCCAAGAGCCTTGAAAGCCGTCAGCAACTGGGCGCGTTGCTGACGCGCATCGAAGGCATCGATGGCTTCGTCGCCTCCCGGCTGGAGAAGGCGCTCAGCGAGCGTTACGGGGTTACCTACAACCTGCATCGGTTGAAGTTTCTCGAAGGGCGCCGTGAACCGGTGATCAACGCCCAGCCGGTGGGGGCTCACCTCACAGAAGTGGTGTACGACGAAAAACCACTGCTTGAGGTGGCACTGCGCAACTTTACCGCCGAACAGGCCAGCGCGGGCGGCCAGCCGGCGGGCAACCGGTTGCTGGTACCGCGCTCGGGCGCGCGCAAACCGCCCACCGCCATCGCCTTTGCTGCGCTGTGCCGCGAGCTCGACCTGGGGCAGGGCTACCAGCAGCATCTGGACAGCATTCTGAAACCGGCCAATAACGAAAAACGCATCGAGACGTTGCTGGTCGATGCCGTGCGCTACGCCATGCTGGTGGACGGCTACAAGGCCCGGCAAGACAATCTGCTGGATGCCAGCGAGCTGAAATTGCTGGTGGGCATGTGCCTCGAGGGCAAGCTGCTGCGCCTGGCAGGTGACCTGGTGGTGGCCAAGCAGCTGAAGCTGCTCGGGTATGCGCTTGAGCAGGTGGTGGTGCTGGAGGTGATCGATCAAGGCCCTTTGTTCAACACCACGCGGCGTTTGCTGATGTATGTGCCGGGTGATCCGGTGGCACCCTGGAGTGCATTTGGCAGCCTCAGTGACCTCAACCGTGAACTGGGCCACCGCTTGCGCGTCAAGACGTATCAGCGATTCTTCAGCCGCTTCGTGCTCAGGCGCGACAGCCAGGCGTTCTTCGCCACGGTAACGCCCGTTTTTGATGACCTGCCGGCCTGGGCAAGTTATGACCTCGCCCCCCGTTTGCAGGCCTACCCGCCACCGCTGTTCAACAGCCTCGCACAGTCGCGTATCCGCCAGATCAAAGAGGATGCGGCAATGATCGCGGTGCCGGTGGCGCGGCTCGACCGCGATGTCCAGCGTGCCCATGACGAGCGCCTGGCTGCCGAAGGCTGGCTGCTGCTGAACCTGGCGTCGTTTTTTGTCCCGGGCCTGGGCCTGGTCATGCTCGCGGTGACTGTCTGGGAGTTGCTGGGCGAGGTTTACCATGGCATCGAGGCCTTGCAGGCGGGTGAAGCCCAGGAGGCACTCGACCATTTGACCCACGTCGCCACTGACCTTGCGGTGATTGCGGCGACGGTGGCGGGCGTTACGGTGGCGCGGCGGTTGTGGGCGCGTTCTGCCGTGGTCGATGCGATGGTGCCTGCACAGCTGGAGGACGGTACCAGCAAGCTTTGGCAGCAGGACTTGGCACCTTACCGCAGCGTCGCGCCGGGGCCTGCGGCTACGCAGGATGCCTTGGGTATTCGGCGCCATGCCGGGCAGGCCTGGATCGAAATGGACGGCCACCACTACCCTGTGGTCGACCCCGGCAGCGAGGGCCAATGGCAGCTTCGCCCGCGCAGCGGCAATGGGCCTGCGCTGCGTCACAACGGTGCTGGCGCCTGGCGGGTCTGGAGCGAGCAACCTGCGCAATGGGATGACACCCACCGAATGTTCCGTCGCCTTGGCACGCCGTTGGACAGCATGACTGACGAGCAGATCGACCAGGTGCTGGGCTTTCATGACCTGGGTGCGGATCAGCTGCGGGCCCTGCATGTGTATGGGCGTGCGCCCGAGGCCGGCATGCTCGACAGCGCCGAGCGTTGCAGGATCGACCAACGGATTCGCCAGGTGATCAGCTGCTTGCGGACGGGTGAGCCGGTCGAGGATGCCACCGTGTTGCAGCATGCCCAGCGCTTGCCGGGTGCAGCCGGTGCGTCGGACCCGCAGCTGGCCGAGCTCGCCTGGGCCCAGCGGCGCCTTTTATTGGGGCATGTGTATGACGCTGTGCAGGTCAGCGACAGCCCGGGCAGTGCCTTGCTGCGCAACGTGTTTTCGGGTTTGCACCCGCGGGCCGCGCAGGCGCTGCTGACGGCGGCCAATGGGGATGACCGACGGCGGTTGCTGCAGACTGGCCGCGTGCCATTGAACCTGGCCGAAGCGGCCAGGCGCGCTGTGGCGACCATTCGCAAGGTCAGGGTACTTGAAGCGTTGAGCCTGGATACCCCACAGAATGCCGACTTGGCGCGTGTCGCACTGGGGCTGCTCAAGCACTTGCCTGGCACTGGCCAAGGCGTGCGTTGGCGCTTGTTCGAAGGCCATCGCGGTGGGCCGCTGCTGGCATCAACCGAGGACGGCGCGCAGGCATTCGATTTGCTGCACCACGCGGGCACGTTCCAATTGCAGGATGCTCAAGCGGTGCCGCAAGGCGAGGCGGGCGAGCTGTTCGAGGTGATGGCCGCAGCCTATTCACCGTCCCAGCGGGAGGCGATGCAGGTAGCGGAGCCCTTCGCCCATAACCTCAGGGTCGTGCTGGCGCGTGAGGCCCTACGACGTCGTGCCGAACTTGAAGGGCTGCTGGGTGTGCAGCCCCCGGGAATGTTCCGCCCACCCCTGCGTTTGGCCGATGGCCGCCTGGGTTACCCCTTGGGTGGCCGTAACTCGGGTGGCCCTGGAAGGCCAGAGCGGGCGCTGGCACTGGCAGCGTCGGTGCGTGACCTGTTTCCCTCGTTCAGTGACGAACAGGTGGCGACATGGACCGACAATGTGCGGCGTTCGGGGCGCCAAGTGGAAGCGGTATTGGCCCAATTGCGTGCAGAGTACAGGGTGCTGCGCAACAGCTTGGAAGGGTGGGTCGGGGAGGCCCAAGGTGCTGAGAGGGAAGACCGTACCTGCATGCGCAACACGCTGCTCGATTGCTGGCGGCGCACCACCGACGGAGGGCAAGCGCACCTCGACACCGACCACAACTACCGCATGGTCTTGTACAACATGCGGCCTGGGGAGCTGCCGGAAATGCCAGCACAGGTCAGCTTTGCTCATGTTTCCGATGTATCACTGCTGCGCATGGAGCTGCAGGAAATTCCAGCGAGCTTCCTGCTCGCTTTCCCGCGTGCACGGTTACTGGACCTGGGGGGGAATTTGCTGACCCGCTTGCCGCAGCCGTTGCTGCAAATGCAGCACTTGCGTCAGTTGACCCTGACCAATAACCAGATCGTGTTGAACACCAGCCAGGCCGCTACGTTGGCAAGTGCCACAAGCCTCGAGTACCTCGACCTGTCCCATAACCCACTGGGTCGCGCCTTCACCTTGAATGGGCTCACCGTTCTTCGCTGGCTGAACTTGCGCAATACGGGGCTGACGCAGTTTCCGCACGGCGTGGAGAGCCGCTCAAGCCTGGTGTACATGGACATGCGCGAGAACCGCCTGACGCGGATTCCAGAGTGGTTCTATCAACTGGCACCTGGCTTTCGGCGGCGCATCAGGTTGGCCGGAAACCCGTTTGAGAACGCCGAGCTGATTCGCCTGCAGGCGGCGCTGATGGGGCCGGCCATGCCGACGGACGAGGTGCTGCTTTACGAACAACTCGAGCGTGCCCGTGCCGTTTGGGGGGATGCTGTCGGGCCGCGTTATCGGGGCCTGCTGATGGCGGCTTGGGAGTCGGTAGACATAGGGGAGCCTGCCGATCGCTTCTTTCGCGTCCTGCAGCAGTTGCTGCAGTCCGCGGATTTCCACATCAATGCTGAAGCCCTCGCCCAGCGGGTACTGGCCGTGCTGCAGGCGATGGCCCGGGAGCCGGCCCTGCGCGAAGCCTTGATGGACATCGCCAACGACGAGTGGGGTTGCCAGGACGGCGCGACCTGGTGCCTCAGTAACCTTGAACTGAACGTGCTGGTGTGGCGTGCCCGGACCGATGAGCCAGGCAATACCGAGCAGGCCTTGATTGCGTTGGGGCGGCGTTTGTGGCGCCTGGATGAGGTCGATCGGCTGGCTGTGCTGGACATCCTGAATCGCGGCGGCAACCCAGATGAAAGCGAAGTGGGGCTTGCCTATCGCCTCGGGTTGCGCGATCGCCTGAACTTGCCCATTGCAGTAGCCGACATGAGTTTTCGCCCCCTGGCAGGGGTCACTGAGGCGCACCTTGCACGGGCGCAAGCGCAAGTGCTCGAGGCAGAGACGCAGGAGGAAATCGCGCGTTCACTGGTGGACCGAACGTTCTGGCAGGGGCACCTGGAACGTGCTCACCCTGAACGCTTCGCGCAAGTGGACAGGCCGTTCCGGCGCCGCCTCGATCGCGTGCTCGACGATGAGGCGTTGACCGACGAGGCCAGGCAGGCTGAGTCGGATGCGATTCTTGCCGCGCAGCGCGCTGCCCGGCGCGGGTTGATGCTCGACATGACGCTGGCGGCATTGGAGGCCGGGCCTCCGGGCGCTGGCATCGACGTGTAACAACACCGCGTGTGTGGCGTAGCGCAGCCTTGCCAGCAGTGGCTTTGGGCTATGCTCAGTCAGGAGGCGGCCTTTTCGGCAAAGTCCGTCATCCTGATCTGACGCATGCCTGGAAATTGTCAGTTACTTTTCCTTCGCCACGCAGCTTTTGAAGTGGTTTAGGCTCCAGGTCGGATTTTTCTCCGTGATCTGTAGTCATTGGTTTATCGAGACATTAAGGAGATGTGTATGCTCGTCCGGTCACTGACCCTCGCTACCTTGCTCGCCGTCACCGGCCCACTGTTCGCCGCCGACAGCGACGCTCCACTGGCCAAGGAGCTGGGCAAGGCACGGCCTCTGGTGATCATTGCTCCCAGTTCTGCCGACCCGACATTACGTGGGTTGAACAAAGCCTTGGAAGACCCGGAAATTCAAAAAGCCTTCAAGGAGCGCAGCCTGGTGCTGTACAGCGTTGCCAAGATGGTCGGCAAGCGCGAGGACAAGAACCTCGAGCAGCAGACCACCATGGCCCTGATCCGTGAACTCAAGCTTGGCGCGAGCGTGGGTACCAAGGTGATCCTGGTGGGCAAGGACGGTGAACGGCACATGCTCAAGGATGACGCCACGGGCGAGCCAATCGACCCGCAGGCCATCCTCAAGGCGGTCGATGAGCTGCCGGCGAGCGAGAAGGCCGTGACTGCGCCAGAGCCTGTCGCGGCGGCACCTGAAACCAAGGGCAAGGACAGCAAACCGGCCAAACCCGTCAAACCTGCCAAGCCCGCAGCGCCGCCCAAGCCGCTGGAAGACTGACAGCCTTCACCCGCCACTGGCCGCAGGGGCGGGTGCTCTGTATCACACTGTATCCTGCAGGCCTACAGACCGATTCATGTACAAAATGCCGATTTCGGCGATACAACCCCGACACACCCACCCGGCCTAATGGCTCCACTTTCCAACCACAGTGGAGCTACACCATGACTCATGCACGCAACACCCTCGGCCTGCTCGGCGCCGCCCTGATCGGCAGCATGGCCTTTGGCAGCAGCGCGTTCGCTGTCGAGCCGCTGTCCCAGGGGTATCAGTTGGCTTCGGCCAAGGTGCCTGGCGAAGGCAAATGCGGTGAAGGCAAGTGCGGTGGCAGCGGCAAGGCCACCCAGGGTGAGGGCAAGTGCGGTGGCGACAAGAAGGCCAGCCATGGCGAAGGCAAGTGCGGTGAAGGTAAATGTGGCGGCGCTGGCAAGGCAGCAGAAGCCTCGTCCAGCGAAGTGACCGGTAAGTCCTGAGTTAAACCCTTGGAATGACACAACGCCCCTCCTGCTGGTCAGGCGGGGCGTTTTGCATGTTGTGGAGACTTATCGATGACGACCACACCCTTGCTTGTCGGCCTTGGCCTGCGCCGTGGCCTGATGGCTGAATTGCTTACGCTGGAAGACGGTGCCGTGGATTTTCTGGAGTGTGCGCCAGAAAACTGGATTGGGGTCGGAGGCGCCTATGGCAAAGGCCTGGCGCAATTGACCGAACGGTTTGCGCTGGCCTGCCATGGGCTGTCCTTGTCCTTGGGCGGCAGCCTGCCGCTGGACCGGGGTTTGCTGGACCAGACCCGGCGCTTTCTCGATCGCCATCAGGTACGCCTGTACAGCGAACACCTGAGCTATTGCAGCGATGACGGTCACCTCTACGACCTGATGCCGATCCCCTTCACGCAAGAAGCTGTGCATCACGTCGCCGCCAGGATTCGTCAGGCCCAGGACCACTTGCAGCGGCGTATCGCCGTGGAAAACATCAGCTATTACGCCGCCCCGTACCAGGCGATGAGCGAGCTGGACTTCATTCGCGCCGTGCTCGACGAGGCCGACTGCGACCTGCTTCTGGACGTCAACAATGTGTTCGTCAACGCCTGCAACCATGGCTACGATGCGCAGGCCTTCCTTCAGGGGCTGCCGCCGGCACGCGTCGTCGCCATGCATGTGGCGGGTCATTACGACGAGGCCCCGGACCTCAAGGTGGATACCCATGGCGCACCCGTAAAGGAGGATGTCTGGTCGTTGTTCGCGATGGCCTGCAAGCATTTTGGCGCACAGCCGACAACGCTCGAGCGAGACTTCAACTACCCGCCCTTGGCCGAGCTGCTCGAAGAGACTGACCGCATTCGCACGGTGCAGCGGGAGGTGTCGCATGAGCGAATTGTTGCGTGAACAGCAGTTCTCGCTGGCGCGGCATCTGCGAGATCCGCTGCGGCATGCCCCACCGCCTGGCATCGAGGCACGCCGGCTGAAGGTTTACCGTGAACTGTTCTATGGCGCCATCGAAGGCCTGCTGGCCGGCAGCTTTCCGGTGCTGCGGCAAACCTTGGGCGAGCCGCGCTGGCATGCCCGCGTGCGGGATTTTTATGCCAACTACCGCAGCCAGACACCCTTGTTCACCGAGATCGCCGAAGCGTTCATCGACTACCTCCAGGGCATCGAACTGGATGCTCCGTGGCAACTGGAGCTTGCCCACTACGAGTGGATCGAGGCCCAGCTGTACCTCAGCGATGCCGAAGACCCGGCTCATGACCCACAGGGTGACCTGCTGCAGGGGGAGCCGCTGCTGTCGTGCACGGCCAGGGTATTGGCCTACCGTTGGCCAGTTGACCGTATCGGCCCGGATTATCAACCGCAGGAGGCACCTGAACCCACCTTGCTGCTGGTCTACCGCGACGCCGGGCTGCAGGTACGCTTCGCTCGCCTGGCACCCATGGCTTACCGCTTGCTCACAGAGGTGAGGGGTACTGGGCTGGCGCGTCTGCACGCATTGGGTGGGGATCAGGAGCAAGGCTTGGCACTGCTGGAGAGCCTGCGCGCGCAAGGCATTGTCATCGGTACAGCCTGAGATAAAAAACGGGCTCGGCGCCTACTGGCCCCGAGCCCGTTGCTATTTACGCGTCATGCCCTGGCTGCGAGCCGCGCGTTGAGCCAGTGGTCAAGGCTCAGGCGGCCGGCCCCCTTGAGCAGCAGTGGCAGCAGTGCCACCAGGTAGATCAGCGGCAACTTGAAGTTGCCGAAACCCTGGTCGGTGATGGCATAACCCTGCGCCAGCTCCGCCAGGCTCGACCACTGTGCTGGCCAATGCACCGCAGCAATGGCCACCACAGTGATGACCATGAGCCCGGCCGAGGCCAGCCGTGTGCCCAGGCCAAGCAACAGCAGTAAAGGCAGCACCAGCTCGGCCCACATCGACAGTTGCCAGTTCAGCGCTGCTGGCAGTGCACTGAACGGGAAGGGGAAGCTGGACTGCAGGTCGCCGAACCAGTTGGTGCCGTTGTATTTTTCCAGACCAGACTCGAAAAACTCCCAGGCCAGAAACAGCCGCAGCGGCACGTCGGCGCTCCAGTTTCCGATCCGGTCAATGTGGCTGAAGGGGTGGGTAAATGCCGTCATGTTTGGACGTGTCATCGGTTTAACTCCTGGCGTGCCAATGTGTGGCCGGGAGTGTGGAGCGGTGGCGTATCGACAGTGTGTCGGCGGAGGCGACAGTGTGTATCGGACTGTAGCGATCGGTTGCGTAAGGCGGCATCGCTATCACGCGTAAGACCTGGAGGGGCGACATGCCGGTGGCACTCACTTCAACTCGATCTGTGCACACAACCCGCCGCCTTGGCGATTGCTCAGGGTCAAGCGCCCACCCATGGCCTGGGTCAGTTGCTGCGCGATCGCCAGCCCCAAGCCCGTGCCTCCGGTACTGCGGTTACGCGAGCTTTCTACCCGGTAAAAAGGCTTGAGCACTTCATTGAGCTCATCTTCCGGAATCCCCGGGCCGTCGTCGAGTATCCGAATCCGGGTGCATCCTGGTTCACGGCTGACCTCCAGCTGTGCTTTACCCGCGAACTTCAAGGCGTTGTCCACCAGGTTGACCAACACCCTGCGCAGCGCATGCGGGCGGGTTTCCAGCAGGCCGTCGGCGTTGCCGTGGCGTTCGACCTGGGCGCCGCTGTCCTGGTAGTCGAACACCAGGCTGTCGAGGAAGGCATCCAGGTTGATTCGGCATGGGGCTTCGGTGTTGATGTCCATGCTGCGGGCATAGGCCACACCTTCGCGTACCAGGTGCTCCATGGCATCCAAGTCGTGCCACAGCTTGGCTTTCTCGACCCCCTCGTCCATCACTTCGACCCGCAATTTCATGCGGGTGATGGGGGTTTGCAGGTCGTGGGAGATCGCCGCCAGCAACTGCATGCGCTCCTTGAGGTAGGCCGCGATGCGTGCCTGCAAGGCATTGAAGGCAACGGCGGCGTACTTCACCTCGCGCGGGCCGCTCTCGTCCAGTTGCACACCGGGTTTGTCCGGGTCGAGGTTGTCCACGGCCTGCGACAGGCGGGTGAGCGGGCCGATGGCCAGGCGCACTGCCAGCCAGGTGCACAGCAACAGCACGGCCAGCTGAATCAGCAAAACCACCGGCAGCCAGCGGGCGATCGGTACGGGGGTCGGGGTAACGTCGATGGTCAGGGGCGCGCCATCTGCCAGGTTCAAGTGCACCTGAAAATGCGCATTGGGGCCGGGGATCTCCTGGAAGGTCAGGCGAAAGTCGTCGCCAATGGCTTTGACGATCGACTCGGCGGCCATGGGCGGGTCGCTGGTCGGCATCGCCTGGCCATCCTGGCCCTGGTCAAGGTGGTAGCGGTAGGTACGCCGCTCCAGGCGCGGCAGCCAGGCGGTACGTTCGGCGGCGGGCAGGCGGTCGAGGATGGCGACGGAAGTGGCAACGTCCTGTTCCAGGTTGCTGAGCATCATCGAGCGGCTGCTGATGTAACGCTCGTAGGCTTGCAGGCCGAACGACAACCCATAGGCCAGTACCAGGCCGGTGAAGAAAATCAATGCCAGGCGCGAGGCCAGGGTGCGGGGCCATTTCATGAGGGCGACCCGAGCAATTGCACCGGCAGCGAGAACACGTAGCCTTCGCTGCGCACGGTCTTGATGCAGCTGGGTTCGCGGGCGTCATCACCCAGGCGCTGGCGCAGGCGGCTGACCAGCAGGTCGATGGAGCGGTCGAAGATGTCTGCTTCGCGCCCTTGAGTCAGGTTGAGCAGTTGCTCGCGGCTGAGCACCCGCTGCGGGTGGTCGAGAAATACCCGCAGCAGCCGGTACTCGGCGCCGCTCAGGGCCACCAGGGTGTCTTCACTGTCGAGCAGGTGCCGTGCGGTGGTGTCCAGGCGCCATTGGCCGAAGGCCAGCAAGCGGCTGCTTTCACTGATGGTCAGGTTCGGCGGCAGCATGCGCGTGCGGCGTAGCACGGCATTGATGCGGGCCAGCAGTTCGCGGGCGGAGAACGGCTTGGTCAGGTAGTCGTCGGCGCCCATCTCCAGGCCGATGATGCGGTCGGTTTCGTCGTTGCGTGCGGTCAGCATCAGCACGGGCGTGTTGCGGTGTTTGCCGGCACGCAGTTCACGGCACAGCAACAGGCCATCGTCGCCGGGCATCATGATGTCGAGGACGATCAGGTCGACGCTGTTGGCTTCGAGAAAGGCGCGCATCTGCCGGCCATCGGCAACGATGCTGGTCCGCAGGCCGTTCTTCTTCAGGTAGTTGCCGACCAGTTCGCGGATCTCGCGGTCGTCGTCGACGATCAGGATGTGATCGACGTGTTCCATGCGCAGCGTTCCTGTATGGGGTGGGGTTGGCGCAGTGTACCGAGCGTAATCGCGCTTGCCTGCGGGGTTTTGTATTGCAGTGTATCTGGCGTTTGCAGAGATACAGGAGGAAGCAGATCACAGGCTCGGGTGACACATATGGGATACCTGGCGGCCGTGTAATGGCTCTCGACCGGGGAGTAACCCTCCCCACCTAAAGCGTTACACAGGAGAGTTGCCATGAACCTCAAAGCCTTCGCCAGCGTCAGCCTGTTTGCCGTGTTCAGTTTCGGCGCCATTGCCGCTCAGGCCGCCACCACCGCGATGAACGATGCCAGTGTGATGCAGTACCGCTACGGTGATCATCTGGATGTGAAGAAAGTCCTGTCGGTGCAGGATGACCAGGGCAACACCTGCGGCTTGGTCAACACCCGCATGGACTACCTCGATTCCAAAGGTCAGCATCGGAGTGTGGAATACCGCTCGTACGCCACCGGCGGTTGCCATGAGAATTGATCGCCGCCTGATGTTGAAGGTGGGCGGCATTGCGCTGGCCCTGACAGGCCTGGGCCTGGCGGGCTATCTGCAGGCCCGCGACAGTTACGGCGCCATGCCGTCGCTGGCGGGGGCCAGCCAGTGGTTGAATTCGCCGCCACTGGATGCGCCGGCGCTCAAAGGCAAGGTGGTGCTGGTGGACTTCTGGACCTGGGACTGCATCAACTGCCAGCGAAGCCTGCCGCATGTGAATGACTGGGCACGGCGTTACGCCGACCAGGGGCTGGTGGTGGTGGGCGTGCACACGCCTGAATATGACTACGAGCATGACGTCGCGACCTTGCGCGACAAGGTAGCTGCGCTGGGGATCGGTTACCCCGTGGCAGTGGACAACGATCACCAGGTGTGGAATGCCTGGGGCAACCAGTTCTGGCCGGCGCATTATTTTGTCGACCGCACAGGGCAAGTGCGCCACGTGCATTTTGGCGAGGGGGATTATGCAGGGCAGGAACAGGTGTTGAAGGCCTTGCTGGATGAAAAGGGTTGATGCGCCTGTGCCGGCCCTTTCGCGGGGCAAGCCCGCGAAAGGGCCGGTGCCGACTCAGCTAAAACTGGCAAAATGCGCCTGCATCCGCGCCGCATCGGCCTCGCGGCCACTGAACAGCTCGAACGCCTTGACCGCCTGGAACACGGCCATGTTGCTGCCATCCAGCGTGCGGCAACCCAATGCCCGCGCGGCGCGCAACAGTTCGGTTTCCAGCGGGAAGTAGATGATCTCTGCCACCCACAACCGTTCATGCAGCAACTCCACCGGCAGCGGCGTCCCCGGCAGCTTGGCCATGCCCACGGGCGTGGTGTTGACCAGCCCGTCTGCCTCGGCCAATGCTGCGCGCAGGTCAGTGCCGAGCACCGCACGGCCGGCACCGAAATGCCCGTTGAGGTTGTCGACCAGCGCTTGTGCCCGCGCCGCGTCGACTTCGAACAGCACCAGCCGTTCGACCCCTTCGCCCAGCAGCGCATGGGCCACCGCCGAGCCTGCGCCCCCAGCGCCCATTTGCACCACTTGCCGGCGTGCCACATCTGGCAGGCCGCGGCGCAGGCCTTCGGCGAAGCCCAGGCAGTCGGTATTGTGGCCGACCCGCTTGCCGTCCTTGAGCACCACGGTGTTCACCGCGCCGATCCCACGGGCTTCATCCGACAGCTCGTCGAGCAGCGGCAGAATCGCCTGTTTGAACGGGTAGGTGATGTTGAGCCCGGTGAACCCGGTGTGCTGTGCGGCATCGAGCAGGCCGGGCAGGGCGCTGTCGTCCAACTGCAACTGATCGGCGTCGATCAGGCGATACAGGTAACGCAGGGATTGCGCGTCACCTTCATGCTCATGCAGCGCAGGGGTGCGCGACAGCTGGATGCCGCGGCCGATGAGGCCGGCGAGGATGGCCTGTTGGCTCATGCGGTCTGCTCCTGGAACATTTCCGCGAAGTGGCTCAGGGCCAGGCGGTAGCCATGGCTGCCCAGGCCGCAGATCACGCCGACGGCAATCGACGAGACGAACGACAGGTGGCGGAAGGGCTCGCGTTTGTGCACGTTGGACAGGTGCACCTCGATGACGGGCAGTTCACTGGCCACCAGGGCGTCGCGGATGGCCACGGAGGTGTGGGTCCAGGCGCCCGGGTTGATCAGGATGCCAGCACAGCGGCCACGGGCGGCATGGATCCAGTCGATCAGTTCGCCTTCGTGGTTGGTCTGGCGGAATTCGATTTCCAGGCCTTTGGCAAGGGCGCTGTCGGCGCAGCCTTGGGCCAGGTCAGCAAGGGTTTCATGGCCGTACTGAGTGGGCTCGCGGGTGCCCAGCATGTTCAGGTTAGGGCCGTTCAGCACAAGAATAAGGGGCTTCATGAAAGGCATCACTTTGTTGTTTTTGGATGCGCTTATCTTTGTACCACCTGGTTAGTTTCGTCAATTGCATGAACGGGCTTAGACGGGAAAGTGGGCGATAACCGGACGTTTTGCGCCAATACCGAACCCCGCTGATTACAGCATTGTAATGTTCACGCCACCGCCCCGATAAGCACGCCGCCCTACAGTCCCTCGCCAACGCTCGCCGACGAGGACCTGTTTCGTGCCCTGCACCCGTGCCATCCCCCGCAAGATCGCCTTGCTTTGCCTGTTACTGGCGGCCACTGGCAGTGCCCAGGCCAGTGGCCGCCTGAGCCTGCCCGAAGCGCTTAGCGCTGCCTTTGCGCAAAACCCGGAACTCGCTGCCGCGGGCCGTGAAATCGGCATTGCCGAAGGCGAGCGGCGCCAAGCGGGGTTGATACCTAACCCGGAGTTGTCCTGGGAAGTCGAGGACACCCGCAGCGAGACGCGCACCACCACGGTCACCCTGAGCCAGCCACTGGAGCTGGGCGGCAAGCGGGGAGCGCGCATCGCCGTGGCCGGTGCCGGCCAGACCATCGCCCAGCTTGACCTGGAACGCCAGCGCAATGGCTTGCGCGCCGATGTGGTGCAGGCCTTCCACGCGGCCCTGCGTGCGCAAACGGCGCTGGAGCTGGCGCAACAGTCCCAGGCACTGACGGAGCGCGGGCTGCGGGTGGTACAGGGGCGCGTCACGGCCGGCCAGTCTTCGCCGGTAGAGGCCACGCGGGCCCAGGTGCAACTGGCCCAGGCGCAGGCGCAAGTACGCCGCGCCGCCTCACAGCGCAGTGTGGCTTATCAGGCTTTGGCGCGGTTGACGGGCAGCCCGGTGGCACGCTTCGACCGCCTGCTGGCCACTGATCTGTCGCCGGGTGCCGCGCCTGCGGTCGAGGCCTTGCTGGCCAGGGTCGAACAGACCGCCGAGTGGCGCTTGGCGGCGGCGCAGGTCGAGCGCGGCGAAGCGTCGTTGGGGTCTGAAAAGGCTCAGCGCATACCCGACCTCACCGTCAGCCTCGGCAGCCAATACAGCCGCGAGGACCGCGAGCGAGTCAACGTGGTCGGGCTGTCGATGCCGCTGCCGTTGTTCGACCGTAACCAAGGCAACGTGCTGGTGGCTGCGCGACGTGCCGACCAGGCCCGTGACTTGCGCAATGCCGTTGAGTTGCGCTTGCGCAGCGAGACCCGCAGCGCCCTCAGCCAATGGGCCACGGCCATGCAGGAAGTGCAGGCCTACGACCGCACCATCCTGCCCTCGGCGCAGCAAGCGGTAGACACCGCCACCCGCGGCTTCGAGATGGGCAAGTTCGCCTTCCTTGATGTGCTCGATGCCCAGCGCACGCTGATCGAGGCGCGGGGCTTGTATCTGCAAGCCCTGGCCTCGGCGACTGATGCGCGGGCCCAGGTCGAGCGCCTGTATGGCGACCTTGAGGGCGGCTTGTGATTCAGGGGCCGCTGCGCGGCCATCGCCGGCAAGCCAGCTCCCACAAATGAAGCGCCACATTGATGCACGGTGCCGTCCCTGTGGGAGCTGGCTTGCCGGCGATGGGTCGCGCAGCGGGCCCATTGGCTTGAGCAAAAACACGAACAGCAGGAGCAACAATGGATAACCCACGCAAGATCGCCCTCCTGGCGGTCGCTCTGGCCGTGCTTGGCCTCGGTGGCCTGGCCTGGACCGGCAACCTCGGCCAGGCCTCGAGCGGCGAAGCCCAGCACGACGCGCATGGCGAAGACGGCCACGGCCACGATGATGAGCAGGCCGAAGAAGGCCACGCCGACGAGGAAGGCAAATTGCACCTTTCCAGCGCCCAGATCGAGGCGGCTGGCGTGCAGTTGGTAGCTGCCGGCCCCCGTGAGCTGGGCACTGCCATCAGCTACCCGGGTGAGATCCGTTTCGATGAAGACCGCACTGCGCATGTCGTGCCGCGTGTACCGGGCGTGGTCGAGTCGGTGCAGGCTGACCTCGGGCAGGCGGTAAAGCGCGGCCAGGTGCTGGCAGTGATCGCCAGCCAGCAGATTTCTGACCTGCGCAGCGAACAACAGGCAGCCCAGCGCCGCCTGGAACTGGCGCGTCTGACCTTTCAGCGCGAACAGCAGCTGTGGCAGGAACGCATCAGTGCCGAACAGGACTACCAGCAGGCTCGCCAAGTGTTGCAGGAGGCCGAGATCGCGCTGGCCAATGCTCGGCAAAAGGTTGCGGCAGTCGGCCCCGCCGGCGCCGGCAATCGCTATGAGTTACGCGCACCCTTCGATGCGGTGGTGGTGGAAAAACACATGAGCGTGGGCGAGGTGGTCGACGCCTCCAGCAACGCCTTCACACTGTCCGACCTGAGCCGGGTCTGGGCCACTTTCGCCGTCGCCCCACGCGACTTGAACCGGGTCGTCACCGGGCGCAGCGTCACGGTCAGTGCGCCGGACCTGGGCGCCGAGGTTGAGGGCACGGTCAATTACGTCGGCAGTCTGCTCGGTGAACAAAACCGCGCCGCCACCGTGCGCGCCACCTTGGCCAACCCCAACGGCGCCTGGCGCCCTGGGCTGTTCGTGAACATTGCGGTCAGTGTCGAGCGGTCGACCGCCGCCGTGGTGGTACCGGAAAGCGCGTTGCAGACCTGGGAGGAGCAGACCGTGGTGTTCGTGCGTACCGAGCAAGGCTTCGAGGCACGCCCGGTGACGACAGGGCGCCGCGACGCCGGCCAGGTAGAACTCGTCGCCGGCCTGCCTGCAGGCACTCAGGTCGCTGCCGCCGGCAGCTTCGTCCTCAAGTCGGAGCTTGGCAAAGGCTCCGCCGAGCACAGCCATTGAAACCGGGGACGACGCCATGTTCGAACGCCTGATCCAATTCGCCATCGAGCAGCGCCTGGTGGTGATGCTTGCCGTGCTGCTGATGGCTGCGGTGGGTATCCACAGCTACCAGAAACTGCCCATCGATGCCGTGCCGGACATCACCAACGTCCAGGTGCAAATCAACACCGCCGCACCCGGTTACTCGCCATTGGAGACCGAGCAGCGCATCACCTTCGCCATCGAAACGGCCATGGCCGGCCTGCCAGGCCTCAAGCAGACCCGTTCGCTGTCCCGCTCGGGCTTGTCCCAGGTCACGGTGATCTTCGATGACGGCACCGACCTGTTCTTCGCCCGTCAATTGGTCAACGAGCGCCTGCAGGTGGCCCGTGAACAGTTGCCCGACGGCATCGAGGCGGGCATGGGGCCGATTTCCACAGGGCTGGGCGAGATCTTCTTGTGGACCGTCGAGGCCGAGGAGGGCGCGCTCAAGGACGACGGTACGCCCTACACCCAGACCGACCTGCGGGTGATCCAGGACTGGATCATCAAGCCGCAGTTGCGCAATGTGCCGGGGGTGGCCGAGGTCAACAGCATTGGCGGCCATGCCAAGCAGTACTTGATCGCACCGGAGCCCAAGCGCCTGGCGGCCTACAAGCTCACCCTCAATGACTTGATCGCGGCACTGGAGCGCAACAACGCCAACGTGGGGGCCGGCTACATCGAGCGCAATGGCGAGCAGTTGCTGATCCGCGCACCGGGCCAGTTGGACTCCGCCGAGGACATCGCCAACATCGTCATCGCCAGCGTCGACGGCACTCCGATACGCGTCAGCCATGTCGCCCAGGTTGGCCTGGGCCAAGAGCTGCGCTCTGGGGCTGCGACTGAAAATGGCCGTGAGGTAGTGCTGGGCACTGTGTTCATGCTGATCGGCGAGAACAGCCGCACGGTCTCCCAGGCGGTGGCGGCCAAGCTGGTCGAGATCAACCGCAACCTGCCCAAGGGCGTGGTCGCGGTGACGGTGTATGACCGTACCAACCTGGTCGAAAAAGCCATCGCCACGGTGAAGAAAAACCTGATCGAGGGCGCGATCCTGGTCATCGCCGTGTTGTTCCTGTTCCTGGGCAACATCCGCGCTGCGGTCATTACCGCCATGGTCATCCCGTTGTCGATGCTGTTTACCTTCACCGGCATGTTCAGCAACAAGGTCAGTGCCAACCTCATGAGCCTCGGCGCGCTGGACTTCGGCATCATTGTCGATGGCGCGGTGGTGATCGTCGAGAACGCCATTCGCCGCCTGGCTCACGCCCAGCAGCGCCATGGCCGCATGCTGACCCGCGCCGAGCGCTTCCATGAAGTGTTTGCCGCCGCCCGTGAAGCACGGCGCCCGCTGATCTACGGGCAGTTGATCATCATGGTGGTGTACCTGCCGATCTTTGCCCTGACCGGGGTCGAGGGCAAGATGTTCCACCCCATGGCCTTCACCGTCGTGATCGCCCTGCTGGGTGCCATGATCCTCTCGGTGACCTTCGTGCCGGCGGCGCTGGCGCTGTTCGTGACCGGCAAGGTCAAGGAAGAAGAAGGCTTGGTCATGCGCACCGCGCGCCAGCGCTATGCACCGGTGCTGGGCTGGGTGTTGGGCCGGCGCAAGCTGGCGTTCGCCGGGGCGGCAGCGCTGGTGGTGTTGTCCGGGGTGATGGCCAGCCGCATGGGCAGCGAGTTTATCCCCAGCCTCAGCGAGGGCGACTTTGCCCTGCAGGCGCTGCGCGTGCCAGGCACCAGCCTGACGCAGTCGGTAGACATGCAGCAGCGCCTGGAGCGGGCGATCATTGCCCAGGTGCCGGAAGTGGAGCGCGTGTTCGCCCGCACCGGCACTGCCGAAATCGCCTCGGACCCGATGCCGCCGAACATCTCTGACGCCTACGTAATGCTGCGTCCGCCCGCGCAATGGGCCGACCCGAGCAAGCCACGTGAGGCGCTGATTGCCGAAGTGCAGCGCGCCGCGGCCAGTGTGCCGGGCAGCAATTACGAGCTGTCGCAACCGATCCAGTTGCGCTTCAACGAACTGATCTCGGGTGTGCGCAGTGATGTGGCCGTCAAAGTGTTTGGGGACGACATGGACGTGCTCAACCAGACCGCCGCGCAAATCGCCAGCAGCCTGCAGCGTGTGCCGGGCGCCTCGGAGGTCAAGGTCGAGCAGACCACAGGCCTGCCGGTGCTGACCATTGATATCGACCGTGACAAGGCCGCCCGCCATGGCCTCAATGTCGGCGACGTGCAAGACGCCATCGCCATTGCCGTGGGGGGGCGTACGGCAGGCACGCTGTATGAGGGCGACCGACGTTTCGACATGGTGGTGCGCCTGCCCGAGACTGTGCGTACCGATGTCGACGGGCTTTCCAGCCTGCTGATACCGGTACCGGCGAGCAGTGCAGCCGGCGCTGCCCAGATCGGTTTCATCCCGCTGTCGCAGGTCGCGACGTTGAACCTGCAACTGGGGCCTAACCAGGTCAGCCGTGAGGATGGCAAGCGCGTGGTGGTGGTGAGTGCCAACGTGCGTGGCCGCGACCTTGGCTCGTTCGTGCAGCAGGCCGAGCAGGCCCTGATCGAGCAGGTGCAGATACCGCCCGGTTACTGGACGCGCTGGGGCGGCCAGTTCGAGCAGTTGCAGTCGGCCGCCGAGCGTCTGCAGGTGGTAGTGCCGGTGGCCTTGCTGTTGGTGCTGGCCTTGCTGCTGATGATGTTCAACAACCTCAAGGATGGCTTGCTGGTGTTCACCGGTATTCCGTTTGCCTTGACCGGTGGGGTACTGGCGCTGTGGTTGCGGGATATTCCATTGTCTATTTCCGCAGGGGTGGGCTTCATCGCGCTGTCGGGGGTGGCGGTGCTCAATGGCCTGGTGATGATTGCCTTTATCCGCAGCCTGCGCGAGGAAGGGCGCACGTTGCGGGTGGCGGTCGAGGAGGGCGCGTTGACGCGCTTGCGGCCAGTGCTGATGACCGCGTTGGTGGCCTCGCTGGGGTTCATCCCGATGGCGTTGGCGACCGGCACCGGGGCCGAAGTGCAACGGCCGCTGGCGACCGTGGTGATTGGCGGGATCCTGTCGTCCACGGCGTTGACGTTGCTGGTGTTGCCGGCGTTGTACCAATGGGCGTATCGGCGCGAAGAGGTGGCGGAAGGCTGATAATGCCGGGGCCGCTGTGCGGCCCATCGCCGGCAAGCCAGCGCCTACAGGTACCGCGCCTTTTCTGGCTGGCGCACTACCTGTAGGCGCTGGCTTGCCGGCGATGGGCTGCAAAGCAGCCCCAAAAATCTCAAACGCTGCTCCGCACCCCAGGCCGCACGCTATCGACGCCGGCCTCATCATGCAACGAAATGCGCGACGTCTCCGGCAATGCCAACCCTCCCACCAAAGCCACCAGCGCAATCACCACCAGGTAAAACGCCGGTGCCAGGCTGCTACCCGTCTGCCCGATCAACCAGGTCGCCACCAACGGCGCAGTGCCACCGAACAGCGTATAGGCCACGTTGTAGGTAATCGCCGACGCGGTATAGCGGGTCCGTGTCGGGAAGCTTTCCGACAGCAATGCCGCAGTCACCACGCCGCTGCACAGCGCGCCCACGGCCAGCAGAATCACCCCCAGCAGCGCCCCGGACAGTGAGCCGGAACTGGCCAGCCAATACGCCGGGAACACACAGACCATTACCCACAGGCAGGTGAAACCAATGGTCTTGCGCCGCCCCACCCGGTCAGAAAACGCCCCAGCCAGCGGACAGCCGATGGCAGCGAACAACAACGCCACCGTGGTCACCAGCAGCGACTGCGCACGGGTGAGGTTGCCGACCAGTTGCAGGTAGGTGGCAAAGTAGGTGGTGAACATATAGAACGACAGCGCCGTCAGCGAGATGAACGCCCCCAGGTTGCGGATGGCCCGGCCATGGTTGCGCAGGGTCTCCTTGAGCGGCGAGTGCTCGTGTTCTTTGCCCTGGGCCACGGCTTCGCGGAACGCCGGGGTTTCTTCCATGCGCCAGCGCAAGTACAGGCCAACCAGGCCCAACGGGGCGGCGATCAGGAAAGGCACGCGCCAGCCCCAGGCGTTCATCGCCTCGGCCGTCAGGTTCGCTTCCAGGCCGTAGGCGATCACCGCCGCGCAGGCAAAGGCAGAAAAGGTCGAGACCGGCACGAAGCTGCCGTAGAACGCGCGCTTGTCGTTGGGCGCATGCTCCATCAGGTAGGCGCAGGCACCGGCGTACTCGCCACCCGCCGAGAAGCCTTGCAGGCAACGGGCCAGGGTCAACAGCACGGGGGCCGCCAGGCCAATGCTGGCATAGGTCGGCAGCAAGCCGATCAAGGTGGTGGAGCCGGCCATCAGCAAGATGGTCAGCGACAGGATGCGCTTGCGCCCCAGGCGGTCACCCAGTGCGCCGAACACGATACCGCCGAGCGGGCGCAGGGCAAATGCCACGGCAAACACGGCGAAGGTCTTGAGCAAAGCCACGCTGGCATCTTCACTGGCGAAGAACTGGCTGGCAATCAGCGTGGCGAGAAAGCCATAGACGGCAAAGTCGAACCACTCGACGAAGTTGCCGATGGCAGAGGCGGCGATCACCCGGCGCAGGGTGGCGGGGGATACCTCATGAGGTGCGGACATGTGGGAGCTCTCCGGTTTCCATTGGCAGCCTGAATGAACGTGACGCGGTCGGGCCGCGTCATCATTGTTGTGCTTGCCAGTAGATCGATGAGCGCCTGCGGGGGCTTCGTCGAGGGCGACACTGGGATGTCTGTTTCAACCAGGCAGGCTACTGCCGGCCAACCTTCCACGGGGCGTAGTCGAGTTCGCTGTAGCCTTCGGCTGTGCCTTGCTCATTGGTGCTGAAGCCCGGCATCGTGCTCAGGTCGAGCTTCATGCAACGGCTGTTGAGCTGCGCCTGCAGGTTGCCGTCCAGGCGGAAGGCCGCTTCACGCAGGCGGGTTGGGGAAAGCTGCACCAGGCAACCCTCGACCTTGCCTTGGGCATTGGCCTGGTAGAACACCGTCGCCTTGCCGATGCTGGTGACCGGCTGATCGCGCAGCAGCTGTTGCCAGAAGTACTCGCGCTGGGCGTTGGCGCGTTGGCGCGCACTGCCGGGGGCCTGGATAGACGCGGGCAGCTGGACGATGATCGGTGCGCGTACGTCGAGCGTTGCCTCGCCGCCGAACAGCGACGCAGGCACGACCGGGTAAATGGTCTTCCAGCACAGTGCCTCGACCAGGTTGGCCAACGCCTGATGGTCGGAGGGCATGACGTCGGCGGGCAGCAGCGCGCCGTATTTGAACGGGGCCTTGCTGGCCTTGCAGGCGACTGGGGCGCTGTGCCGGTCGAAGGTGACCTGCAGGGTGACGGCGCCCAGCTGCTCGCCGGTTGGGGCCAGGGCAATGCTGCGCTCCAAGGCGCGCTGCATCTCGACAGTGAAGGTTTTGAACGCCTGCGCATCGGCGGCTGCCTGAGTGTCCGTGGACGGGGACGCTTGGCAGCCAGCCAGGGCAATCAGAGCCGCGCTCAGGAGCGCGGGGGGCAGAGTTTTGAACACGTGAACTTCCTTGCTGAAACGGTAGCCGGGTGTCTTCGTGAGCCGGCGGGTCATGAACGTGGCAGCTTATCACTGGCAGCGCTGCCACGGGATAACCCCCGTGGCAGCGCTGTTCGATCAGAAGCGCATGTCCAGCGCCACCTCGAAGGTACGCGGAGCACCCATGTAGTACTGGGAGCTGTAGGCCTGCTTGGCATACACCTCGTCGGTCAGGTTGCGCACCCGCCCGGTCACTGTGGTGTGCTCATCCAGCCGGTAGCGGGCGAAGGCACCGAACAGCGTGTAGGCCGGTGCCTTGAGGGTATTGGCATTGTCGGCATACACCGAGCCCACGTAGCGCCCATCGACCCCCGCCGACCACGCGGACGTGAAGCTGTAGGTCAGCCACAGGTTAGCGACGCTGGCCGGTACGTTGACCGGCGTATTGCCCTTGCGTGACACCGATACCCCGTTGACCGCTTCGTTGAACGTGTCGTACTGCGCATCGACGTAGGCGTAGTTGGCCTCGGCCAGCAGTTTCGGCGTGACCTGCAGCCGCCCTGACAGCTCGACGCCGCGCGAGGTCTGCTGCCCGGCCTGCACCGTCTGGTTGGCATCGTTGGAGTCACGCACGGCAAAGTCCTTGCGCACGATCTGGTACAGCGCCAGCGTGGCGGCGCCGCGGCCGTCGAGGAAGTCGAACTTGCTGCCGACCTCCCATTGCTCGCCCTTGGACAGGTCGAACAGGCCGACGTTGGAGTAGGTCGCCGCTGCCAGTGAGCCGGCTGGCAGATCGGCCGAGCTGCTGTACTGCGCGTACACACTGGCACTGGGCGTCAGCGCGTAGGTCAGGCCGATGCGCCCGGAAAGCGGCTCCCAGCGGCGCTCGAAAAACGCCGGCGAGGTGGGCGAGACCGTTCCGTAGTTGGTCACTTGCATGTCCAGGTAGTCATAGCGCAGGGCCGTCAGCAAGGCCAGGCGATCGGTCAGTTGCAGGCGGTTTTCGGCAAACACCGCGCGGTTGGTGACTTCGTGACGACGCTGCTTGGTCAGGCCGGCATTCACCACGGGGATGTCGTCGAAACTGCCAGGGTCGAAATGGTCGGGGTCGACGACGTCGCTCCAGCTGCTCGACGTCGGGTAAAGGGTCTGGCGCATGCGCGAGTATTCCAGCCCTAGCGACCATTGGCTGGCGAAGCCGAACAGTGTGTTGTCATGGCGCAACTCGATGCGATCGCCCAACAGGTTCTGGTCGTGGCTTTGCAGGTAGGGGCTGCTGCGCTGCACATTGCCATTGGCGGTGTAGCTGTAGCGTTCAACGTTGCGGTAGTCGCGCTGGGCGTTGTAGTGGTACAGCGTGTTCTGCACGCTGGTGCTGTCGCTGAGCTGGTAGTCGAGGATCGAACGCAGCCAGCGTACCCGCTGTTCGTAGCGGCCGTCCGCGACGTTGTAGTTTTCGAAGCGGCGGCTTTTGTCGATCTTCATCGTGCTGCGGCCCGGCAGGATCGGCGAACCCCAGTACGGGCTGTCTTCGCGGTCTTCCTGGTACTCCAGCGCGAGGGTGTGGGTGAGGTTGGGCGCTAGGTCGCTGAGTACCGAAAACGCGAGGCTGTCGGTGTTGCGCTGGTTACGGTCGATGTAGCCGTTGCCCTGGCCCCGGCTGAAGTCCAGGCGCATGAAGTGGCGGGCGTCGGCGGGGTTGCTGGCCAGCGCCTGATTGATGCCGAAGGCCACTTCTGAGTCATCGAAACTGCCGTAGCGCAGGCGGCCGTCGATGATCTGCTGATCGCGGCTGGCAAGCTTGGTGATGTAGTTGATCGAGCCGCCCACGGCCCCCGCGCCATGCAGGAAAGAGGACGGCCCGCCGATCAGTTCGACCCGGTCGAGTACCCAGGCATCCACGGGCCGGGTGGCACTGCTGTAGCCCAGGTTGATGCCGTTGTAGAGCTGGGTGACCTGGTTCTGGGTGAAGCCCCGGTAGGCGACGAAGCCGCCATAACCGGGGTTGGCCGAGGCGTTGACGCCGGTCATGGCGTTGATCACGTCCTGGCTGTCCTTGGCGCCGTGCGCCTCGATCAGGCGGCGGTCCGAGACACTGACCGATGCCGGGGTTTCCCGTGCGGTGAGGCCCAGGCGCGAACCGGTTTGGATCGGCTCGTCCAGTTGCACACCGGAGGGGGCGTCGCGTTCGCCATCGATGGTGGTGGCGTTGAGTTCGACCGGGGCAGTGTCGGCCCAGGCGAAGGTGCAAGTGCCCATGAGGAGCACCAGGGAGGTCTTGCGGATCATGTTGTCGTGTCTTCCACGCAAAAGTCATGGCTGACCGCGAGCGCGCACAGGCGCACCCGCTTGAGGTCAGGCGAACAGAAGGGCTGCGGGAAGCGCGGCGGGGGAGGCGCGGGGGTTGAGGGCAGGGCGCAAGTAGCGCGGGGGCGGTTGTGCCCAGCTGCGCACGACAATGGGCGAGGTGGCCCCGGACTGGGGCGGCAGGAACGCCCAGCCGGTGTGGGCAAGCGGCACTGCCAGGCCGAACGAGGAGCACACAGGGCAGTCGAGCTGAGCCATGTGCTGGTCGCCACCGGCGTTGTCCAGGTTGATGGCCGGGCCGTGGTCACTGCTGATCGAACAGAAACCACCCTCGAGGCCCGCCAGGCGCAGGCCACTCATCTGGCCGTGATGCAGGCCGCACAGCAATAGGCTGAACAGGACGCTGGCATAAAGCGTCCAGGCGGTCAGCGTGCGGGTCTGCCGGGTGGTTTTCATGGCGGCGAATCTATCACCCGAATGCGTGATCGGGTAGCCCTGGTAACGCAAAATGCTGGGGTGCAAAGCACCTGGATTTGGTTGTCCGGAAGCGCAGAGAGCTACAACGAGGTTAGTGTCTTGGCCTCAGCGATGACGATGTCAAGGTTCGAACTGACCTGAGAATTGACAAGATTGTACAACGTTTTGTACCATTCCCTTGCTGCCGGTACGAATCGGTAACGTTTTCTGGGCCTTTTGGTAAATGCCGGATCGGCGTTTGGTCCAGAATTCTTGATGGAGTAGCACTAGCACTCACAGGTCACCCGGACATGTCCATGACGCGGGCTAATGACCATTGGAGAGACCCTTCCCGGACCTGCCACACACGATGGCGCTCTCGGGAAACAACCTGGTCTGGGGTTATCCCAGCGAGGATTACTTATGCACGTACTGACTTTTAGCCAGGCTCGCGCCGACCTGAAGCAGACAATGGATGATGTTTGCCGGGACCACGAGCCCGCCATAATCACGCGCCAGCGTGGCGAACCTGTCGTGATGCTCTCTCTTGAGGATTACAACGGCATCAACGAGACCTTGCACCTGCTGGGATCGTCGAAGAACGCCTCGCGCCTCCGCTCATCCATTGCTCAGCTCCGGGCCGGCAAAGCCGTAACCAAGGAATTGACAACAAATGAGCAAGAACAAACAGAGTAATAAAGACAGTGCGCGCACCATCGCAGGGGTGAAGTTTACGGATGAAGCATGGGAAGACTACTGCCACTGGCAGCAGGCCGACGCCAAAATCCTGAACAACATCAACTCGCTTATCACTCAGTGTCGCCGCACGCCCTTCACTGGAACTGGCAAGCCAGAAGCCCTCAAGGGCGATCTGACTGGTTTCTGGTCACGTCGTATCACCAAAGAGCACCGCCTAGTCTATTTCTTCGAGGCTGACGTACTCACCATCCTGCAATGCCGCTACCACTACGATGACTAAGTTGTAGCGCCGCGTCGTGAGCGCAGCCATGCTGCCAGCGTTCGGCTGCGGAGCGTTCGCCAGAGGACTCAAATTCTCCCTCTATGTCCACCCCGCTTGGCTCAGGCCGCGCGCTCCAGCACGTCCAGTAGGTCGGCAAACTCCAACGCCAACTTGTGCCGCGGTGCCATGTGCACCAGCGGCACTGACGCCTGGTGCGACTCGCGCATCTTGATCGAGCTGCTCAGGTACACCGGCAGCACCGGAACCCCTTCAGCGCGCAGCTGATCGACCAGTGTCTGGTGCAGTGCCGTGCGCCCGGCGAACTGGTTGACGACCACGCCCTCCACCTGCAGCGCTGGGTTGTGGTCCTGGCGTAGCTCCTCCACTTCGGCCATGACGCTGTGCAGCGCATGGCGCGAGAAGCTGTCGCAGTCGAACGGAATCAACAGCCGTTCGGCGGCCACCAGGGCGCTGAAGGTGTAGAAGTTCAGCGCCGGCGGCGTGTCGATGTAGATCCGCTCGTAGTCTTCAGCCAATTCCACCAGCAGCTTGCGCAGCTTGTTGATCTTGAACTTGCTTTCCAGCTTGCTTTGCAGGTCGCTGAGGTCGGGGCTGGCGGTGATCAGGTGCAGGTTGCTGTAGCGGGTCTCGGTAATTGCCACACGGGGCTTTTTGCCGTACGCGGTGGCGGAAGACAAGGTCTGGCGGAAGAAGTCGGCAATGCCCGAGGGGATGGCGTCATTGACCAGGCCGGTCAGGTAGTAGGTGGCATTGGCCTGCGGGTCGAGGTCGACGAGCAAGGTCCGATAGCCTTCAGCGGCACTGGCGGCAGCCAGGTTGCAGGCGATGCTCGACTTGCCGACGCCACCTTTCTGATTGAAAACCACACGACGCATGAGACGCTCATCCATGAAGAGTGAAAATGTCAGGTTGGGGTCAATCCTATGACTGAAACACGACAGTTTTATGACAAGGCTTGTAACAACTTTTGCGAAGGGCCTGGCCGTGACGGTCTGCGCGGGTTTTCAGGGCTGAACCCGCGCGACACACACCCGATTGCGCCCATTCTGTTTGGCCGCGTACAGCGCCCGGTCCGCCTCGCTCAATGCATCGCCAGGCTCGCTGCCGGTGCCGCCCGGCCAATGCGCAACCCCCAGCGAAATCGTCACCGCGCCCACGGGTTCCACCGGCGTATCCTGCACCGTTACCCGTAGCCGCTCTGCAACCGCTGCCGCGACCGCCAAGCTAGCCCCCGGCAGCAGCATGAGAAACTCCTCGCCCCCGGTACGGCATAGCAGGTCGCCCTCTCGGCAACAGCGGCGCATCAGCTCGGCCAGCCGCTGCAGTACCTGATCGCCCACCTCATGCCCATGGCCGTCGTTTACCCGCTTGAAGTGGTCGATATCGAGCACGATGGCCGAAAAAGCCCGCCCTTCGGCCTGCAGCAACGACAGGCTGAATTCCAGGTTGCGGCGGTTGCCCAGCCCGGTCAGTGGGTCGGTCTGGGCATCGTGGTTCAGCCGGCCGATGCGCTCCTGAAGCAGGTTGAACCCAAATAGCAGGGCACGCTTGAGCTCGGCCGCCTCGAAGTACCAAGCCGGCACCCGATGCAGGCGCTCGGCGGTGCCTGCGCGGTCCATCGACCTGGCCCCGGCCGCCAATTGCCAGAGTGGCCGAGCGATGGTCATCGCCAGCCACCACAGCACCAGGCTGCCCACCAGCGCCAGCGGGGCCGAGGTGCCGATAACGTTGAGCACAAGGTGGCTCAAGGGCGCCACGGTCTGCGCCAGCGGCTGCTGCGCCACCACACCCCAGCCAGCGCTCGGCACCGTGGCAAACCCTGCTAGCATTTCCACGCCCTGGCTGTTGGTCAGCTGGCGGGTGCCGCTGTCCAGGGTCGCCAGTTGATCGATCAGCGGGTTGCCTTCCACCACCGTGCCCACTCGCTGGTTGTCCGGGTGATAGAGCAGGCGGCGGTTGCGGTCGACCACATAGAGGTACGAGCCGTCCTTGTAGAAGTGCTCGCCCAGCAGGCTGTTGAGGATGTTGCGCTCGCGCAGGTACAGGCTGCCACCGACGTAGCCCAGGTAACGCCCAGTGGCATCGAAGATCGGCTGCGACAGTGCCACCACCAGGTTGTTGGCGGTGGACAGGTAGGGCGTCGACACCAGCGCCTTGCGCCCTTGCAAGGCCTCCTGAACCCCGGGCGACTGCACCTTGGTATTGAGGTAGTGGCGCAATGAGGCAGGGGAGATTGCCCGCAGGATCCCGTCGGCATCGACCACGAACGTCGAGTTGAAGGCCAGGCCCTGGTGCAGCACGCGGTCGGTCTCCGCCTGCAGCGCGGCGGCATCAGCCAACTGGTGGGCTTGTACGCCGGCACTGAACGACAACTGCTGCAAGGCACTGGCGATGAAGGTCTCGGTGATCGACGCCAGCTTCGCCGCGTACACCCGGTTGGCCTCCAGGGCGTGGTCGATCAGCAACTGACGCTGAACCCGGTAGCTGGCGAAATAACTGGCGCACAGCATCAGCAGCGCGGTGAGGGCGCAGAGAATCAGAATGAGCGAGCGTAAATCCAGGCGCAATCCGTGCTTGGGGTGTGGCAATCCTGACCTCACTGGTACGAAAAGGGAGTAACCCTGCTGCTTGTAGGTGTAGTGCGTTATTGTCGCCGTAGCGGTGAGTTACGTCGATCAGGAACCTGCTTTTTCCAGTTCAGCCAGCTCATCTTCGACCTGCTGCATGCGCTGCTCGGCCAAAGCCTGCACCTGGGTGTCGCGGGCGGTTTCGCGCATCAGCGCGGTCAGTTTTTCGCTCAGGCGCTTGCCGGCCTCAGTCTCTTCAAGTGCGCGGGCCTTGGCCGGGTCCTGCATGGCTTCGACGATGCTGGCGAATTCAGCGTCGCTGAAATTCGTTTCGCTGTAGAGCTTGAACAAGTCCTGGCGCTGGTCTTCGACCGTCAGGTGTTTGCGCAGCACCTCACGGATGCGCGCCTCGGGCACCTGCGGGTGGGCTGGGGCCAGCAACGACGCCATGCGGTCGATGTTGTGCTCATAGGCGTCCTGCAGCGGCAGCTTGGCCAGAATCTGCGCTTCGCGGGAGGGTTGCTGGTCGCAGGCGGCGAGGGCGGTGATCAGCAGCAGGGGCAGTAGCAACGTCTGGAGGCGGGGCATGGGGTGGCCTGGTTGGGCGGTCTAGGCCTGCGATTATACCGGGGTCTTGATCGCGATGAGCCCAGAATTTGCCATGGGCGGCGCGCTGGGGTAGAACCTTTGCCCTCGACTCATTGCCTGTAGCCCACATGCCGAACTGGATCATCCAACCCGTCCCGCGTGACGCCATCGACGAGGTGGTCGTTTTTGTCGACAGCGCCCGCCGCGAACTTTTCCCGCAGCTTGCCGACGCACCGTTGCCCCCTGACTTGGCTCGCTTCGCCGAGACTTACCTAGACGGCGAAGGCGTGTTTCTCGAAGCCCGCGATCAGGGCCGTTTGGTGGCCGTGATCGGCTATGTGCCCTATGACCATCGCTTCGCACAACTCGACTATCAGCGGGTGTGCGTGGTCGAGGTGGTGCGCTTGTTCGTGTTGCCGGCCTATCGACGCCATGGCCTCGCCGCCGCCTTGTTCGCCGCCTTGCGCGGTGCGGCCGAACAGGCGGGTGTCGAATGCCTGTACCTGCACACCCACCCGTTCCTCCCGGGCGCGATTGCCTTCTGGGAACGCCAGGGGTTCGCGGTGATCGATGTGGAGCAGGACCCCGTCTGGCAGACCACCCATATGCAGCTGACGCTGGCATGACGTCGCCGTAATCGGTCAGAAACCGCCTACAGCTGTTGTTGTGGCGTGTTCAACGCGTTCATTTCCATAACGCATCTGCTTGCTTACCGTCTCCCTCAAGGCTTACCCAACGCCCCCAAGGGAGACTCACCGATGCCACACATGGCCCTGTACAAGCTCAAGCTGCTGGACGAATTCGAAGACTGCAGAGACCCGTGGTCGTTCGGCCACTTCGAAAACAGGCTGATGGATTTGTGGCGGGGTGCCACGCGCCACGACGCCAAGGGCATCATCAATGCGGCGCACAAGGAAGGGCGTTGGCCCAATACCGTGAAGCGCTACCTGCTGACCAACTACAAGGCGTTCGGCAATGTCAGCGCAGAATTGGAGCAGACGTTTATGGAAGTGGTTGCTGCGATGACCTCGCAGGAAAAAGCCGAATGGGGCTTGCAGCCGCTATCCGCTGCAGCGTCTTGAACCGGGGGGCTGCTGCGCAGCCCGTCACCGGCACGTTGGTGCGAAGCCTGGGTCCCTGAACGATGATCAGAACCCGCCGCCCAGCGGCCATTCGACCGCCAGGCGGATCTGGTCACCATCCAGTTCCGCCTGCGCCGTGTTCCCGCGGTGCGCGTTATGCCGTACCGAGAACGTGGTGCCCTTGGCCTTGCCACTCTGCACCACATAGCGCGCTTCCAGGTCGCGCTCCCAGTGCTTGCCACCCTTGCCATACCCCAGGTACGCGTAGCCGCCGGTGGGGTCGACATGCGTGCCATCGATATCGAACCCGCGCACGTACAGCGCCGTCAGGTTCAACCCGGGCACACCGTAGGCGCCCATGTTCAGGTCATAGCGCGCCTGCCATGACTTCTCGTTCGGTGCGTTGAAGTCCGACATCTGCACGGCGTTGGCGATATAGATCGCGCCCCGCGTCACATAGTCGAACGGTGTATTGCCGTCTACCTGCTGCCAGCCCAGGCTGAACCCGTGCGGCCCCTGGTTGTAACGCGACACCAGGCTCCAGGTGGTGTTGTCGATGCGCCCGGACAGCGCCTTGCCGGTGTCGGTGGTGCGGTACAGGTTGAGGTCCAGGCTCAAGCTGCGCCGGTCATCCAGGGCGTGGGTCAGGGTGCTGCCCAGGTAGTGCTGGTTCCAGCTGTCCTCGTAGCGCGAGGTATACAGGCTGCCGCTGAAGGCCGCGCCGGGGTTCCAGACCACGCCGGCCAGGTCGAAGGCATTGCCCTGGCGGCCATTGGAATAGTTCACCACGAACCCTTGATCGTGGCTTGAAGCGTTGCGATCCGCGTTTTCATTGAAGTGGCCGGCCACCAGCCGAAGCGTGTCGATCTCGTTGCTGGTGAGGAAAAACCCCGTCGCGGTCTCGGGCAGCAAGCGGCTGTCGGACGAACTGAAGACCGGGGTTTTCACCCGCTGCTCGCCGTAGGACAGCACCGTGTTCGACACCCGCATCTTCAAGGCTGCGCCTGCTCGGCTGTATTCGTTTTTCGGGTGCCCGTCGTTGTCGATGCCCAGCAAGCGCGCCTTGCCGGCTCGGCCACCGCCGCTGTCGAGCTGTACGCCCAGATAAGCGTGGGCATCGATACCGACGCCGATCAGGCCTTGGGTAAAGCCAGACTGCAAGGTCCCCATCAAACCGTAGGCCCATTCCTCAGCTTTGCCGCTACGTTCGTCGCGTGGCTTGTAGGCATTGCGCGCACTGCTGTTGCGCCCGCCATGCTTGTAGTCGCGCTGGTCGAACACGCTGCGGTTGAGGATGCTCCAGCTGGCGTCTTCTACCAAACCGTTGCTCTGGGACTGAGCGGAGTCAGCCAATGCGAGCGGGGTAAGCCCGAGCAGAGGCAGGGCCAGCAACAGCCGGCTCATTGCCCGGCCCCCAGCTTCTGCAGTTGCGCTTCGAAACGGGTTTTCGCCCGTGCAGGCAGGCTGGCAGGCACTGTGGCCGGCGCCGCGTCACCCACCTGGATCACCATCACCATGCCCATCGCCAAGTGCGGAATGCACTGGATACCGTACATGCCGGGTACGCTGAAGGTGTGCTCGTAGGGCTGGTTGAGCTTGCTCTTGAACGCCTCAGCGCCCTGCGGCAGCAACCCCGGCACACTGGCTGCGTTGTGCCCACTCATGGTCGGCACAAAGCGCACGGTATCGCCGGGTGCGATGCGCAAGTGGTCCGGCTCGTAGACCATCGCGCCCTGCGTACCGCGGTTGAGCATCTTCACTTCATGCACGTCTGCCAGCGCGGCAGGGGCAAACAGGGTGCTGGCGAGCAGCAGGGCGACAGGGCGCAACAGCATGGTGGGAACTTCCTGGTTCAGGGGGCGCGAAAACGCAGAATGCGTGCGCCGTCGAAGGGGTCGGTAAGGTAGTGGGCGTGTACGCCGAAGGTGCTCAGCAGGCGCTCTGGGGTGAGGACGTCGAGCGGCTTGCCGAGGGCGACCAGGCAGCCTTTGTCGAGCACCGCGAGGCGGTCGCAGGTCAGCGCCTGGTTGAGGTCATGCAGGGCCACCAGCGTGGTAACCGGCAGCCCCTGCACCTGTTGCAGCAGGCTCAGCTGGTGCTGGATGTCCAGGTGGTTGGTCGGCTCGTCGAGCAACAACACCTGGGGGCGTTGCGCCAGGGCGCGGGCAATGTGCACGCGTTGGCGTTCACCACCTGAAAGCGAATGCCAAAGCCGCGTGCGCAGGTGCAGGGCATCCAGGTCGGCCAAGGCCTGCTCGACGATGGCGCGGTCTGCTTTGCTGAACGGCGCCAGGGCCGACAGCCAGGGCGTGCGGCCCAGGGCAACGGCGTCATACACGCTGATGGCGTCAGCGGTATCGGCCTGCTGCTCGACCAGCGCCAGGGCCTGGGCAATGCGCCGGCGTGGCAGTTGCGTGAGCGGCTCGCCCAGCAGCTCGACACGGCCACTATCAGGCTTGCGCAGGCCCGCCAGCAGTTTGAGCAAAGACGACTTGCCCGAGCCGTTAGGGCCGACGATGCCCAGCGTTTCGCCGGGGATAACGGTTAGCTCGATGTCGCGCAGTACAGGGTTGCCGCCCAGTTGCAGCCCTAAGCCCTGGCAGGCCAAGGGAGCAATCTTCACGTTGGCCATGACGGTCATGGGCGCCCCCTTCTGCTGACCAGAATCAGCGCGAACACTGGCGCGCCGATCAGCGCGGTCACCACGCCCACCGGGATCACCTGGCCTGGGATCAGCGTGCGCGACAAGATATCGGCGCTGATCAGAAACAGTGCGCCGCCCAGCGCACTGGCCGGCAGCAGGCGGCTATGCCCGGGCCCCAGCAGCAGGCGCAGGGCGTGGGGGATGACCAGCCCGACAAAACCGATGGCGCCGACGATGGACACCATCACCGCCGTCACCAGGGCGGCACAACTGATCAGCAACAACTGAGTGCTCCGCACCGGGATCCCCAGCGACGCGGCCGAGTCGGCGCCGAAGGTAAAGGCATCCAGCGCGCGGCGATGCCACAGGCACACCACCAGCCCGAACAGTGCCACGGGCAGGGCCAGCCACACGGACGGCCAGCGCACGCCACTGAGGTTGCCCAGCAGCCAGAACAGAATGCCGCGCGCCTGCTCGGCAGTGGCCGACTTGGTGATGAGGAACGCGGTCAGCGCAGTGAACAGTTGCGAGCCAGCGATGCCGGCGAGTATCACCTGGGCGTTGTTGCTGCTCGGCCCGGCGGCGCGTGCCAGCACCAGCACCAGCGCAAACGCCGCCAACGCGCCGATGAAGGCACCCCCGGACATGCTCAGGGCGACGCTGCCCAGCCCCAGCAGGCCCACCATCACCGCGCCGGTCGAGGCACCGGCCGACAACCCCAACAGGTAGGGCTCGGCCAGCGGGTTGCGCAGCAGCGCCTGCAGGATCACGCCACACGTGGCCAGCCCGGCGCCACAGGCGGCGGCGACCAGGGTGCGGGTCAGGCGGTAGTTCCAGACGATACCGGCATCGATCGGGTCGACCGGGTAACCGGCCTGCCACAGGTGATTGGCCAGCACTTGGTAGACCACGTTCGGCGCCAGGTTGCTCTCGCCGATCGCCGTGCCGGCCACCAGCGCGACACACAGGGCTGCCAGGGCCAGGGCGCTGTAGGGCAACAGGCGGCTCATCACTGGGCTGCTTTACCGCTGGCGAACGCCGTCGACAGCGTCTGCAGGCCACGGAACAGGCGGATGCCAGCCTGCATGGCGTCGGCGTCGAGGACGATGATGCGGTCGTTCTTCACTGCGTCCATGTTGCGGGTAACCGGGTCGTTGCGCAGGAATTCGAGTTTTTTCTGGTAGTCGTCTGCCGGGAAGCGGCGACGGTCCATGCGGGCGATGATCAACCAGGTTGGGTTGGCCTTGGCCAGGGTTTCCCAGCCCACGGTCGGCCATTCTTCGGTGGACTCCACCACATTGCGCGCCCCCAGGGTACGCAGCATGAAGTCAGCCACCCCTTGGCGGCCGGCGACGTAGGGGTCGATATCCAAGTCGGCGCTAGAGAACCAGAACAGTGCCGAGGTGTTCGACAAATCCTTGCCAGCCAACTGTGCCTTGGCGCTGTCCAGGCGGCCCTTGAGGTCGGCGTTCAACGCGGTGCCGCGGTCTTGCACGTCGAAGATTTCGGCCAGCTGGTTGACGCTCTTGTAGATGCTCTCGACCTGGAACGCCTGCAGGCGGGTGCCGTCGGCGCCCACCAGGTTGTCCTTGCCTTCGCAGTCCGACGGCAGCAGGTAGGTCGGGATCTTCAGCTCGTCGAACTGCTCGCGGGTGCCGACCACGCCTTGTGCGCCGACCATCCATTCAAACTGTACGGCCACCAGTTGCGGACGCTTGCCGACCACCGCCTCGAAACTGGGGTCGTTGTCGGCCAGGCGCTCGACCTTGTCGTTCAGCGCCTTGTACTCGGGCAGCACGTTGTTGAACCACAGCGAGGTACCGGCCAGCTTGTCGCCCAGCCCCAGTGCGTAGAGCATCTCGGTGCCGGCCTGGCCAATGGTCACTGCACGCTCGGGCGCGTGGGCGAAGGTCTGCGGCATGCCGCAGTTGTCGACCGTGAGCGGGTAGTGGGTGGCGGCAGCCTGGGCCAGGCTGGTGAGGCCGAGGCCGGCGATCAAAGCGGCAAGACGAGGCAGCATGAGGGGACGATCTCCTATCGAAGGGTTCACGGAATGAACGCATGGACAGGCATCGCCGAGCCCCGTGCACGCGGCAGGGGGCAGCACCCAGAAAAGGGTGGAGATGGCCATCCCGGACACCCCGCCGGTTGGTGTTTTTGCGCCGGCAGGTCTCCTGACTGGTGCGTCATGGCCCAGCTCCAGCCTTCCCGGACAAGGTTATCCAGTGGCATCGATGGAGCAGGCTCGGCACCTACAGTTGCGGGGGCAGTTCCGTTTGGCCCGCGTTAGCGGGCTTGGGATTCCCTATTAATTCCGTGGTGGAAACCGGCGGCCGGCATGGTAGACCATCAGGCAGCCGGGTGAAAACGCTTTTCAGAAGTACTTGAGCCAGGTGATGTCACGCCGACGCGCCTTCAGCCGGGCGAAGCTACGTACCGGCAGGTACAGCGACACGGCGAGCAAGGCGGCGCCCAGCCACACGGCGCCGATGCCGTCGAAGCCAAAGTAATCCCCCTGGTTGTGGCCGAACAGCGCGACGCAGGCCAGGTAAAGCAGCTTCAGCACATACAGGTGCAGCAGGTAGAAAAACATCGGTGCTGCGCCGTAAACCGCCAGGGCGTTGATCCAGCGGGCCTGGCCGGCACGCTCGAAGGCGCGCAACAGCAGCAGGCCACAGCCCAGGGTGAGAGCCAGGAACAGCAAGGACGGCGGATACTTGGTGATGTTGAAGAAGCTCATCAGCGTTTGCGTCAACGTCGGGTACCCGCTCCAGGGTGCCTCGCCGTAGCCGTTGAGCATGCGCAGCACGACAAAACCAAGCAGTGCGATCACCCCGGCCAGCAGCAGGCGGTGCTGGCGTTGGCCTGCGTCGCTGCCACGGGCGAACCAGGGGCCAAGGCCGTAGCCCAAGGCGATGACGCCTATCCACGGCAGCACCGGGTAGGAGGTGCGCAGGCGCAGGTGGTCGGAGAATGCCAGCCAGCCACGGTCGTGCAGGATTGCCCACGGCACGTGCAGGGCCGACTCAGCGCCGAAGTGCAGGCTGTCGAGCAGGTTGTGCCCGGCGACGATGATTGCACCCAGGGCGATCAGTACCGCCCGTGGCAACCACACCAGCAGCGACAGGGCGATCATGCTCACGCCAATGGCCCAGATCACCTGCAGGTAGATCACGCTGGGGGGCAGTTGGAAGGTCCAGGCGAAGTTGACCAGGGTGAACTCCAGTGCCACCAGGAACAGCCCGCGTTTGAACAGAAAGGCCGAGACATCGCTACGGCCCTGGTACTTCTCGCCATACAGCCAGGCCGAAAGGCCCGTCAACAGGACAAACACCGGCGCGCACAGGTGGGCCAGGGTACGGCTGAAGAACAATGACGGGTCGGTGACGTCGATGGCCATCGGGTCGCTGACCTGGCGGTGCAGAAAGAAGGTCTCGCGGACGTGGTCCAGGAGCATGAACAGGATGACCAGGCCGCGCAGGGCATCGATGCTCTGCAGGCGCTGGGTAAGCAGGGTGGGGGTGGCGCTGGCGCTAGTCATGGAAGGTCGCTGGTAGGAATGGGTGTCAAATGAAACGTTATCTTATAACTTAAATTGGGTGGTCAGCAATGGGGATTTGGAGGGGGTGTATGGCGTGAGGGGGGGGCCTATGAGATCGAGCGCCGCCCGCGCGGCGCTTCGCAGCACAAGGCTGCTCCTACAGTTGTTTCGGGCCAGTAACGCCTGTGCCTGCGCGCGCGACCGCCTTGTTGGTCCGACGCGATATCAAGGTGGGCACCAAGGGGCCGCG
>NZ_JAPFCE010000158.1:0-635 GCF_026240895.1 Pseudomonas sp. DCB_AW | reverse complement strand
AGGACTACCAGGGTATCTAATCCTGTTTGCTCCCCATGCTTTCGCACCTCAGCGTCAGTGTTAGGCCAGATGGCTGCCTTCGCCATCGGTATTCCTCCAGATCTCTACGCATTTCACCGCTACACCTGGAATTCTACCATCCTCTCCCACACTCTAGCTAACCAGTATCGAATGCAATTCCCAAGTTAAGCTCGGGGATTTCACATTTGACTTAATTAGCCGCCTACGCGCGCTTTACGCCCAGTAAATCCGATTAACGCTTGCACCCTCTGTATTACCGCGGCTGCTGGCACAGAGTTAGCCGGTGCTTATTCTGCGAGTAACGTCCACTATCTCTAGGTATTAACTAAAGTAGCCTCCTCCTCGCTTAAAGTGCTTTACAACCATAAGGCCTTCTTCACACACGCGGCATGGCTGGATCAGGCTTGCGCCCATTGTCCAATATTCCCCACTGCTGCCTCCCGTAGGAGTCTGGACCGTGTCTCAGTTCCAGTGTGACTGATCATCCTCTCAGACCAGTTACGGATCGTCGCCTTGGTGAGCCATTACCGCACCAAATAGATAAACCGACCTAGGAGCAAATGATAGCGCAAGGCCCGAAGTACCCCTCATTAAACCCGTAGAACTTATGCGGT
>NZ_JAPFCE010000031.1:0-56504 GCF_026240895.1 Pseudomonas sp. DCB_AW | reverse complement strand
GTGTTGGTCATTTTGTTGTTGATAGCAGGGTTGGCGTGCCTGATGGTCGCGCCGGTAGCGTTGGCGGCCGTGGCGACGGTATGCCTGGGCCTGGGCATTGGGGCGCTTTTCCCTCTCTCGTTGATCGCGGCGACGCCTTCGACACCACCGTGGCCCGCTTTCCCGACCGCGAAGCCCTGGTGGTCCGCCACCAGGCCTTGCGCTACACCTGGCGGCAACTGGCCGAGGCGGTCGACCAGCACGCGCGCGCCCTCATGGCATTGGGCGTGCAAGCCGGCGACCGCCTGGGCATCTGGGCGCCCAACTGTGCCGAGTGGTGCATCACCCAGTTCGCCAGCGCCAAAGTCGGTGCGATCCTGGTCAACATCAACCCAGCCTACCGCGCAAGCGAGCTGGACTACGCCCTGGGCCAGGCGGGTTGCCGCTGGGTGATCTGCGCCGATGCCTTCAAAACCTCCGACTACCATGCCATGCTGCTGGGCCTGATCCCGGGCCTTGCTGAGGGCCACCCGGGCGCGCTGGCCTGTGAGCGGTTCCCCGAATTGCGCGGGGTCGTGAGCCTGGCCGCTTCACCGCCGCCGGGCTTTCTCGCCTGGCATGCCCTGCAGGCCCGCGCCGACGCCATCAGCGCCGAAGCCTTGGCCACCCGCCAGGGGCAACTGCACTGTGACGACCCGATCAACATCCAGTACACCTCCGGCACCACCGGCTTCCCTAAGGGTGCCACGCTGAGCCACAGCAACATCCTCAACAACGGCTACATGGTGGGCGAAAGCCTGGGCCTGACCGAGCACGATCGGCTGGTGGTGCCGGTGCCGCTGTACCACTGTTTCGGCATGGTCATGGCCAACCTGGGTTGCATGACTCACGGCAGCACGTTGATTTACCCCAACGACGCCTTCGAACCACTCGCCACGTTGCGCGCAGTGGCCGAGGAAAAGGCCACCGCGCTGTACGGCGTGCCCACCATGTTCATCGCCGAACTGGACCACCCGCAACGCAGTGCCTTCGACCTGTCGAGCCTGCGCACCGGCATCATGGCCGGCGCGACCTGCCCGATCGAAGTGATGCGACGGGTCATCGACGAGATGCACATGGCCGAGGTGCAGATTGCGTATGGCATGACTGAAACCAGCCCGGTGTCCTTGCAGACCGGTGCCAATGACGACCTGGAACGCCGCGTGACCAGCGTCGGCCGCACCCAGCCACGGTTGGAGAACAAAGTCATCGATGCCGATGGCCGCACAGTGCCGCGTGGTGAAATCGGCGAACTGTGCACCCGCGGCTACAGCGTAATGCTGGGGTACTGGAACAACCCCAAGGCCACGGCCGAGAGCATCGATGCCGAGGGCTGGATGCACACCGGTGACCTGGCGGTAATGGACGAGCAGGGCTATGTGCGCATCGTCGGGCGCAGCAAGGACATGATCATTCGGGGCGGCGAGAACATCTACCCACGTGAGCTGGAAGAGTTCTACTTCACCCATCCAGCGGTGGCCGATGTGCAGGTGATTGGTGTGCCCTGCAGCAAGTATGGCGAGGAGATCGTCGCCTGGGTGCGCTTGCACCCGGGGCATGCAGCCACTGAAGACGAGCTGCGTGACTGGGCGCGGGCGCGGATTGCGCACTTCAAGGTGCCGCGCTATTTCCGCTTCGTCGATGAGTTCCCGATGACGGTGACCGGCAAGGTGCAGAAGTTTCGCATGCGCGAGATCAGCATTGCGGAACTGTCGGCGGGCTAATGGCATGGGCACCGGCGAGGCCGGTGCCCAGCACTGCTACAACGCCTTGGCCAGGAAGCTGGCGGTACGGCTTTCAACGCACCCGGCGACGGCCTGCGGTGTGCCACTGGCCACGACCTTGCCCCCCGCATCCCCAGCCCCCGGCCCGATATCGATCACCCAGTCGCTTTGCGCCACCACGCGCATGTCATGTTCGACCACTACCACGCTATGCCCAGCATCCACCAGACGGTTGAGTTGTACCAGCAACCGGTCGATATCCTGGGGATGCAGCCCGTTGGTGGGTTCATCCAGTACATACAACGTCGCCCCGCGCGCCGTGCGCTGCAACTCGGTGGCCAGCTTGATGCGTTGCGCTTCACCGCCAGACAGCTCAGTAGCCGGTTGGCCCAGGCGCAGGTAACCCAGGCCGATATCCTGCAGCACTTGCAGGCTGCGCCGTACTGACGGCTGTTCGGCGAACACCGCCAGGGCGTGTTCAACTGTCAGTTGCAGCACCTGGGCGATGTTCATCCCTTGCCAGGTCACCGCCAGTGTCTCGGGGTTGTAGCGGGCACCGTGGCAGGTCGGGCAGGGCGCGTAGACACTGGGCATGAACAACAGCTCGACGCTGACAAACCCTTCGCCCTCGCAGGTTGCACAACGGCCCTTGGCGACGTTGAAGGAGAAACGCCCGGCATCGAAGCCTTGCGCCTTGGCGTGGTCGGTGGCAGCAAACAGTTTGCGCACGGCGTCGAACAGGCCGGTGTAGGTGGCCAGGTTGGAGCGGGGGGTACGGCCGATGGGTTTCTGATCGACCTGCACCAGGCGCTTGATGCTGCCCAGCCCTGCCTTTACCCGGCCGCTGCTGGTTTGTTCGGGGTCGTCCTCCAGGCTCTGTTCTTCGCGCTCGGCAGGCTGTTCGGCATGGCCCAGGTGCGCGCCGACCAGCTCCAGCAGCGCCTGGCTGACCAGGCTGGATTTGCCTGAACCGGAAATACCCGTCACGGCGGTGAAACACCCCAACGGGAACTGAGCGCTGAGGTTGTCGAGGTTGTTACGGGTGATGCCTTCCAGCGCTAGCCAATCCTGCGCCTGGCGTGGTGTGCGAACGGCCTGGGCGTGCTCGCCGAACAGGTAGGCGCGTGTGCACGATTGCTCGACCCGGGCGAGCCCCTCGGGCGGGCCGCTGTAAAGGATGGTGCCGCCGTGTTCGCCGGCGGCAGGGCCAACATCCACCAACCAGTCGGCGCGGCGCATGGTGTCGAGGTCGTGCTCCACCACATAGACCGAGTTGCCGGCCTGTTTCAGGCGCTGCAAGGCCACGAACAAGGCCTCGCTGTCGGCAGGATGCAAGCCGGCCGATGGCTCGTCGAGCACATAGATCACGCCGAACAGTTGCGAGTTGAGCTGGGTGGCCAGGCGCAGCCGCTGCAGCTCGCCTGAGGACAGGCTCGGGGTACTGCGCTCCAGGGCCAGGTAGCCCAGCCCGAGGTCGAGCAGGGTGTCGATGCGCTCCAGCAACTCATGGGCGATACGCTGGGCGGCCAGGCGTTTTTCCAGGGTCAGGTCGTCCTGGGGCTGTTCCAGGTAGGCCGGCGCCGCCACCGTGCGGAACACCTCGGCCAGCGCCTGCAACGAGAGGTGCGACAGCTCGGCGATGTCCAGGCCTGCGAAGGTCACGCTCAGCGCTTCGCGCTTGAGGCGTTTGCCCGCGCACAGCGGGCAGGGGCTTGGGCGCATGAACTGTGACACGCGCTTGCGCATCTGCGCGCTTTGCGAGTGCATGAAGGTGTGCAGTACGTAGCGCCGGGCGCCGCTGAACGTGCCCTGGTAGCTGGGTTCCTGCTTGCGCTTGAGGGCGGCGCGGGTTTGCGCCGGGGTCAGGCCGGCGTACACCGGGGCGGTGGGGGTTTCTTCGGTGAACAGGATCCAGTCGCGCTGCGCTTGTGGCAAGTCGCGCCAGGGAATATCGACGTCATAGCCCAGGGTTACCAGGATGTCGCGCAGGTTCTGGCCCTGCCAGGCCATGGGCCAGGCCGCCACCGCGCGCTCGCGGATGGTCAGTGAAGGGTGCGGGACCAGGGTTGCCTCGGTCACTTCATAGACGCGGCCCAGGCCGTGGCATTCGGGGCAGGCGCCCTGGGGGGTGTTGGGCGAGAAGTCTTCGGCATACAGCATCGCGTGCCCGGCCGGGTAATGGCCGGCGCGCGAGTAAAGCATGCGGATCGAGCTGGACAGTGTGGTGACGCTGCCCACTGAGGACCGCGCGTTGGGCGTGCCGCGTTGCTGTTGCAGCGCCACCGCTGGCGGCAGGCCTTCGATGGCGTCCACATCGGGCACGCCAACCTGGTCGATCAGGCGCCGGGCATAGGGCGCGACGGATTCGAAGTAGCGGCGCTGGGCTTCGGCATACAGGGTGGAGAAGGCCAGCGAAGACTTGCCAGAGCCCGATACGCCGGTGAACACCACCAGCGCGTCGCGGGGGATATCGACATCGATGTTCTTGAGGTTGTGCTCGCGGGCGCCACGGACGCGGACGAAACCGTTTGGGGTGGTTTGGCTTGGAGGCATGACGCAGTCCTAGGCTGTGGCTGAACGGTGCGCCAAAGGTACCAGTAACAGCAAAGACAGTGCCCGGGAAATGATTCCCTTCAGTAGTTCTGCGAGTTATGTACGCCAATTCATATGAATAGCCTGGCCCTCTAAACACAGGTTGAGCAGGCTCGAAACATGCAAACAACGTCACTATTACCCAATGATAAGCAACCCTCGCTCCAGATGTTCAGGGCCCCCCCATTGCGGGCTTATGTGCCCTATGGTTATCACGTGGGCAGGGGCGGCCCACGCTTAGCGTTTGTTGGAGAACCGAATGCGCTACTGCCAAAGGGTTATCTGATTGGCAACGGCAAGCGTGCCTATGGTACAGGGCTGATGCGCTTTTACAGCCCGGATGCTTTTAGCCCTTTCGGCCGAGGTGGGCTCAATGCCTATGCGTACTGCTTGGGGGATCCTATCAACAATGTGGACCGTGACGGCCATTCCGCTACGCGCATACTCGGCCAGGGGACAGGCTTGGTATGGGGAACTGTGGGTATGTTGTCTGCGTTGAATAAAGCCTCGAAAACTATCGTCAGAAGATCGGTTGCCAAGGCCCAAGGGAGGCCTGTGCCACCGGAGTACGATGCATCGAGCCGCACTAACAATGCATTGATATTCAATGGAGGGTTGGTGAGTACGTTGACAAAAGTCCCTGGCGTTGCGATGGCCTATGCATTTCCAATGGGTTCGATAGCGAGTGAGGCATCCACGCTAGTCGGCATAGGGGCTGCATCCGTGGCAGGTGTGGGCAAGTTGAGACAGTTGTACACCGACTTAACGTCGACGATTCAAGAGGCCACGGCGAACAGGCTCCCATTGCCTGAGCTGTTCTGGGAGTCGCTGAAAGAAGCTGCTGGCTGGAATCGCATGCGTGGTCAAGAGTCGGCAATCCTTAGCCCCATGCCAGAGAAGGTCCTGTTGGTACAAATCAAAACAGTGAGGGGCGGCGCTCGATCTCCTAGGCGCTGAAGATCTCACCCCGTACCCCTGGCGGCCCGCATGCAATCCCTCATGCCCAGTTCCACCCTGTGGAACCACATTCGATTGTGCTCCCCCCATCACTCGCGTTTATCTGTCAGCCAACACGACCTGCCTTCCCCGTCGTGATCTCAACGCGAACAACAAGAACGGGAACATACCCGCGCAAGGAGATTCCGCATGTCCCGACATCAACACATCCTGGCCTGGCTCAACGACGTGGCCAGCGACCTGCACGCCATCCGTCACGACATCCATGCACACCCGGAACTGGGTTTTGAAGAAAACCGCACCTCAGCGCTGGTGGCCCGGCTGCTGCAAGCCTGGGGCTACGAGGTTCACACCGGTATCGGCAAGACCGGCGTGGTGGGGGTGCTGCGCAACGGCAGCAGCCCACGTAAGCTGGGGCTGCGCGCCGACATGGACGCGCTGCCGATCCATGAGGCCACCGGCGCGGCCTACAGCAGCCGGCACCAAGGCTGCATGCACGCCTGCGGCCATGACGGCCACACCACCATGCTGCTGGGCGCTGCGCGTTACCTGGCGGCGACCCGGCAGTTCGATGGCACGCTGACGCTGATCTTCCAACCAGCCGAAGAGGGCCAGGGCGGCGCCGAGGCGATGCTCGCCGACGGCTTGCTGGAGCGCTTCCCCTGTGATGCCCTGTTCGGCATGCACAACATGCCGGGGCTGCCGGCAGGGCACCTGGGCTTTCGCGAGGGGCCGATGATGGCCTCGCAGGATTTGCTCAGCGTAACCCTTGAAGGCGTCGGCGGGCATGGCTCGATGCCGCACCTGACCGTCGACCCGCTGGTGGCAGCGGCCAGTGTGGTGATGGCGTTGCAGACGGTGGTGGCGCGCAATATCGATGCCCAGGAAGCCGCGGTGGTTACTGTGGGGGCACTGCAGGCGGGCGAGGCGGCCAACGTGATTCCGCAGCAGGCAGTGCTGCGCCTCAGCCTGCGGGCGTTGAATGCCGAAGTGCGGGCGCAGACCCTGGCGCGGGTACGCGCGATCATCGTTAGCCAAGCCGAGAGTTTTGGCTGCAGCGCCAGCATCGAACACCGGCCGGCGTACCCGGTACTGGTCAACCATGCCGCAGAGAATGCCTTCGCCCAACAAGTGGGCGAGGAACTGCTCGGTGCCGAGGCGGTGGACGGCAACACCCGCAAATTGATGGGCAGCGAGGACTTCGCCTGGATGCTGCAACGTTGCCCAGGCGCCTACCTGTTCATCGGCAATGGCCTGTCGCGGCCGATGGTGCACAACCCGGCCTATGACTTCAACGACGACATCCTGCTGACCGGCGCCGCCTATTGGGGCGCGCTTGCCGAGCGCTGGCTCGAACCCGCCTGACCTTTCTTTGACGACTGCCGCTGGAACCTGGGCGCGGCTGTGCCTGGGTCATCACCCAACAGATGAATGGAGTGTTCCCTATGCAGACTTCGAGCACAGGCGTGTCGCGTACCCGGCAGGTGGTCGCTGCCGTCATCGGCAATGCGCTGGAGTGGTATGACTTTATCGTGTACGGCTTCCTGGCGAGCATCATCGCCCGGCAGTTCTTCCCCTCCGACGACGAATACGCCTCGCTGCTGATGGCCCTGGCCACCTTCGGCGTGGGCTTTTTCATGCGCCCGGTGGGCGGCGTGCTGCTGGGCATGTACGCCGACCGCAAAGGCCGCAAGGCGGCCATGCAGATGATCATCCGCCTGATGACCGTGTCCATCGCCATGATCGCCTTTGCGCCCAACTACCTCGCCATCGGCATGGGCGCACCGTTGCTGATCGTGGTGGCGCGCATGCTCCAGGGCTTCGCTACAGGGGGCGAATACGCCAGCGCAACGGCGTTTCTGGTAGAAAGCGCACCCGCCCATCGCAAAGGCCTGTATGGCTCCTGGCAACTGGTGGGGCAGTGCCTGGCGGTGTTCTCGGGGGCGGCGATGGTGGCGTTGGTGACGCACCTGTGCACGCCTGAGGCGCTGGACAGCTGGGGCTGGCGAATCCCGTTCGTGCTTGGCCTGCTGATTGGCCCGGTGGGGCTGTGGATTCGCAAGCACATGGAAGAACCCGAAGAGTTCCTCGAGGCGCGTAAACAGGCCAAGGGCCAGGCGCCGGGCCTGTGGCAGGTACTGCGTGAACACCGCCGCAGCCTGCTGGTGTCGATGGGCCTGGCGTGTGGCGCCACGGTATCGTTCTACGTGGTGCTGGTGAACATGCCGACCTTCGCCCACAAGAACCTCGGGTTGCCGCTGGACCAGGTATTGCTGGTGCAGATGCTTGCGGTGGGGCTGATGACCGTGGTCATCCCGCTGGCGGGGGCCTTGTCTGACCGGCTGGGCCGGCGCCCGGTACTGATGGCCTTCACCCTGGCCTTCTTCGTGATGGTCTATCCGCTGTACGTGTGGGTGGCGGCGGCGCCATCGATCGAGCGCCTGCTGGTGATGCAGCTGCTGCTGTGCACCGCCATCGGCGGGTTCTTTGGCCCGGCGCCGACTGCCCTGGCCGAGCAGTTCCCGGTCGAGGTGCGTTCGACCGGGGTATCGGTGGCCTACAACGTGGCGGTGATGGTGTTCGGCGGCTTTGCGCCGCTGATCGTTACCTGGCTGAGCAAAGCCCTGAACACGCCGGTGGCGCCGTCGTTCTATGTACTGTTCGCTTGCCTGCTGACGCTGTTGGGCACCTACTGCCTGAAAGAAGCGCCGCGTGCGGGTAAAGCTGTCGCGTTCAACCTTGGAGTGAAACCGTGAAGCCGCTAGCCATCGACCCAATTGTAGCGCTGGATGCCGAGGCGTTGTCCCGCGCGATTCATGCCCGCCAAGTATCGTGCCGTGAGGTGATGCTGGCGTACCTCGCCCATATCGAGCGTTTCAACCCGCAGGTCAATGCGCTGGTGTCGCTGCGTTCGGCCGAGGCGCTGCTGGCCGAAGCCGATGAGCGCGACGGTGAGCTGGCGCGGGGGCAGTCAAGGGGCTGGATGCATGGCATGCCACAGGCAATCAAAGACCTGGCTGCCACGGCCGGGCTGCGCACCACCCTGGGCTCGCCGCTGTTCGCCGAGCAGGTGCCCGAGTACGATGCGGTCAGCGTGGCGCGGGTCAGGGCCAGTGGGGCGATCATCGTCGGCAAGAGCAACGTGCCGGAGTTCGGCCTGGGCTCGCAAAGCTACAACACCCTGTTTGGCACCACACTCAATGCCTACGACCCAAGCCGGGTGGCCGGTGGCAGCAGTGGCGGGGCCGCGGCGGCCTTGGCCCTGCGATTGCTGCCGGTGGCCGATGGCAGCGACATGATGGGCTCGCTGCGCAACCCGGCGGCGTTCAACAATGTGTTCGGCCTGCGCCCGTCCCAGGGGCGGGTGCCGCATGGGCCGGCGCCGGAGGTGTTCCTGCAGCAACTGGCCACTGAAGGGCCGATGGGGCGCAGCGTGGTCGATGTCGCGCGGTTGTTGACGACCCAGGCAGGCTTCGATGCACGGGTGCCGTTGTCGCTGAGTGGCGGCAAGGTTGATTTCGCTGAAGGGTTGCAGCGCGACTTCAAGGGCGCGCGGCTGGGCTGGCTGGGCGATTATGACGGCTACCTGCCGATGGAAGACGGGGTGCTGAGCTTGTGCGAGTCGGCCCTGGCGGATTTTGCCGAGCTGGGCTGCCAGGTCGAGGCCTGCCAGCCGGCCTTTGACTTGGCGCGCCTCTGGCAATGCTGGCTGACCCACCGCCACTTCCTGGTGCACGGCACCCTCGGCGCGGCCTATGCCGACCCCGGCAAACGTGCCCTGCTCAAGCCTGAGGCGCAGTGGGAAGTCGAGGGCGGTTTGCACCTGAGCGCGGCGCAGGTGTACCAGGCTTCGATAGACCGCAGTGCGTGGTACCAGGCCCTCGGCAGGTTGTTCGAACGTTACGATTTCCTGCTGTTGCCTTCGGCCCAAGTGTTCCCTTTCGATGCACAGCAGGCGTGGCCGAAGGCAGTCGCAGGGCGAACGATGGACACGTATCACCGCTGGATGGAGGTGGTAATCGGGCCGACCCTGGCAGGGCTGCCGAGCATCAGTGTACCGGTGGGCTTCAGTGCCATGGGGTTGCCGATGGGCCTGCAAATCATTGGCCCAGCCCAGGCGGACCACGCGGTGTTGCAACTGGCCCATGCCCATGAGCAACTGACCCGCTGGGTCGAACGGCGGCCGCCGCCGTGCTTGCAACTTGCGTAAAGGCCCTGGGCAGGCGCGGTTCTTGCTGTGCATGATGACCAACCCGCCAAGTGACAGGGAGGTCAGACACATGGGCAACATGACAGACAGTGGCGGCGTACGCTCGGTGGAGCGGGCGCTGGCCATCGTCGACTTGCTGGGCGAACACCAGGCATTGGGGCTTGAAGAACTGCATTACCTGACGGCGCTGCCCAAGGCCACGGTCTCGCGCATGCTCGCCACCTTGCAGGAGCAGGGTTGGGTTTACCGGGGCTTGAGCGACCGGCGCTATCGCCTGTGTGCCCGGCGCCTGTTCGGCGACCGCCAACTGCGCTTCAAGCGGCGCCTGGTGGAGCAGGCGGCGCCTTGGCTGCTTGAGCTGAGTGAACGCACCGGGCTGGTGGCAGACCTGTCGTGCTTCGATGGCGAGCGGCTGGAGGTGATGGAAAGCGCCATCCCTCAGGTGTTGCGCAAGCGCTACCCGAACAACTGCCAGATCGTCGGCCACCATGCCAGCCTGTTCCATTCGGCGATGGGGCGCGCGTGCCTGGGGGAGCTGGACGGCGACGAAGTGCAGCGCTTGGCCAGCCACCAACGGTTGGGTGATGACAGCCTGTTGCGCGATATCGAGGAGGATGCGCACAAGGGCTTTGGCCAGCGTACCGAGGGGCATTGGGAATACCCGGTGCGGTTGCCATTTCTGATCCGGGCGATCGCCTTGCCGGTGCGGGTCGAGGGGCAACTGGCGGGCAGCATCGCCCTGCATTGGCCGGTGGACCAGGCGCCGGTGGAGCGGGTGTTGAGCCTGCACCTGGACCGATTGGCGGCGACAGTGGGCCAGGTGCAGCATGCGCTAGAGGCTTGAAGAAACCTGTACTGGCGTCTTCGCGGGCAAGCCCGCTCCCACAGGGTGGAGACTCGCTGAATTAGCAGGGAGCCTGTGGGAGCGGGCTTGCCCGCGAAGGGGCCACCGCAGCCTCGCGAAACCCGCTCGGGCTCACCCCCGAGTGCTTGCGAAAAAACCGGCTGAAATACCCCACATCGACAAACCCCAGGTCATGTGCAATCTCTTTCACGCTGAGGCTTGAATGCCCCAGCGCCCGTTTGGCCTCCAGCACCAACCGGGCATTGATGACATTCATCGGGGTCATGCCTAGGTGTTCCTGGCACAGCCGCCCCAGCGTGGCCAACGTCAGCCCGAGTTCAGCGGCATAAGCCCCCAACGACCAATGCTCGCGAAAGTGCATGTCCACCAGTTCGCGAAACCCGGTCAGTTGCTGGCTGCGCCTGGACGGTAGGCGACGCCCGTCACCACTGGCCTGTGGTTCGTGGCGCAGCACCTGGATCAGCAGCGCCAGCAACAGCGACATGCTGCTGGCCACATGCTCGCGAGCGCGGTTGTGGTATTCCTCGTGCAGGGCGCGGCACAACGGCAGCAGAGGGTCTTCGTCGGCTTCCCAGCGGGGCAGGGCGATCACCTGGGGTTTGCGGAGCGTTGCCAGCAGGTTCGGCGCCAGTACCTGGGTGATGCTTTCCAGCGGGTGCTGCGCCGCCGTGATCACCTGGCCCTCGACCGCACCGGCCCAGTGGAAGCCATGCACCACCTGCGCCGGCACGTACACCACGCAGGGCGCCTGGGCCTGAATGCGGTCACTGTCGAACAGCACTTCACCGCCGCCGCGTTGCAGGTACAGCAACTGCAGCAGGCCCTCGTGACGGTGCGCGGCGATCTCCCAGTTGTGGGCACCGGAGCGTTTGGAGATCGACTCCACATGCAGCGACTCGTGCCACACCGGCTGAGCAGTCTCACCGTACAGGGCGTAATTGGGGATCTTGTTCATGGTGTTGTAATTGTTTTGATCGGTACCCGGCTACTGTGCCACAGCCGCTGAACAGGTTCAGGGGCGGTGCAGCAAATTGTCGGGAATGTGGGGCTGGTTGCAGGTTTTGTCCATTCTGCCCGGGTGCCTGTCAGCCCTAGGCTGTTCGCCAGATGAAGCGACACTCTGGAGAGCAGCATGCATAACAACAAGATTAGCGCTCACTGGCTGGGCCTGGATTCAGCCGTTTGTGTAGTGACCGGCGCGGCCGGCGGCATTGGCGCGGCACTGGCTGCCGCGTTGGTCGAACAGCAAGCCCATGTGGTGTTGCTGGACCGCGACCTGGGCAAGTGCCGTGAGCTGGCGGCCAGCTTGGGCGAGCACAGTGTCGGCGAGGTCAGCGCGCTGGGGTGCGACATCGCCGACCCCGATAGCGTAAGCCAGGCCGCCGCACAGGTGCAGGCGCTGCACGGCCGCTGCGATGTACTGATCAACAACGCCAGTGTGCTGCGCCCGGGTTCGCTCGACGTGCTGACCCTGGAGCAATGGAACCAGGTGTTGGCGGTCAACCTCAGCGGCTACCTGCTGTGTTCGCAGGCCTTCGGCAGCTTGATGCTTGCCCGAGGCCAGGGGCGCATCGTGCATGTAGCGTCGATCGCGGCCCATTACCCTCAACCCAACAGTGGTGCCTACAGCGCGGCCAAGGCCGGGGTCAGCATGCTGTCCCGGCAGATTGCCGTGGAATGGGGGCCGCGCGGGGTACGCAGCAACGCGGTGTGCCCGGGGTTGATCCGCACGCCGCTGTCGGCAGCGTTTTACGCGGACCCGCACATCGAACGCCAGCGCAGCGCCATGACCGCCAACCAGCGCATCGGCGAGCCGCAGGACATCGCCGAGGCGGTGCTGTTTCTTGCCAGCCCGCGTGCCGACTACATCAACGGCGCCGAGTTGACGGTCGATGGTGGGCTGGAGAGCATGCCCATGGCGTTGATCCCGCGCCCCGGTTTCGAGGGCGTACGCGCATGAACACACGCACCTGCGATGTACTGGTGGTGGGGGCGGGGGCCGGCGGCCTGGCGACGGCGATCACGGCGAAAAAACACGGCCTGGATGTGGTCGTCATCGAAAAGGACGACTGCTTCGGCGGCACCACGGCGTTCTCCGGTGGGGTGCTGTGGGTGCCGGGCAACCGGCATGGGATGAACGACAGCGCTGAGGCGGCGCTGACCTACCTGCGCAACGAAACCGGCGACTGTTTCGACGAAGTGGCGGTCAAGGCGTTTCTGCGTCACGGGCCAGACATGGTCGAGTTCTTCGAGCGCGAGACCGCCGTCAAATTCGTCCCCACGCTGTACCCCGACTATCACCCACACGTGGAAGGTGGCGTCGATGTCGGGCGCTCGATACTGGCAGCGCCCTACGACATTCGCGGCCTTGGGCCCGACATGGCACGCCTGCGGCCACCGCTCAAGACCATCACCTTCATCGGCATGATGTTCAATTCGTCGAATGCCGACCTCAAGCACTTCTTCAATGCCACCCGCTCGCTGACGTCGTTCGTGTATGTGGCCAAGCGCTTGCTGACCCACCTCAAGGAGTTGGCGCTGTACCGGCGCGGCACCCAGGTGACCAGCGGCAATGCCCTGGCGGCGCGGCTGGTGAAGTCTGCGCTGGACCTGGGCATTCCGATTTTGACCGGGACCCCGGCCAGGCACCTGTTGTGTGAAGGCAATCGGGTCACTGGCGTGTTGGCGAAACAAGGCGACAGCGAACTGCGCATCGAGGCGCGGCGCGGCGTGGTGCTGGCCTGTGGTGGGTTTTCCCATGACGTGCAACGGTTGAAGCAGGCCTACCCGCATGTGCGTCGGGGTGGCGAGCACTTTTCGCCGGTGCCAGCAGGCAACACGGGTGATGGTGCGCGCATGGCTGAAACGATGGGCGCCAAGGTCGATATCCGCCTGCAAGCGGCGGCGGCGTGGATGCCGGTGTCCAAGGTGCCGATGGGGGCAGGGCGATTTGTCGCGTTCCCCCATTTGCTCGACCGTTACAAGCCCGGTGTGATCGGCGTGCTGCGCTCGGGCAGGCGCTTTACCAACGAATCCAATTCCTACCACGACGTGGGTGCGGCCTTGATCGAGGCGTGTGCAGAGCAACCGGAAACCGCCATGTGGCTGGTCTGTGACCGACGCACCCTGGCCAAGTACGGGCTGGGTTTCGCCAAGCCCTCGCCGATGCCGCTGGGGCCACTGTTGCGTAACGGCTACTTGCTCAAGGGCAGCAGCCTCACCGAGCTGGCGCGCAAGGCCGGGATCGATGCCGCCGGGCTGGAGCAGGCCGTACGTGAGTACAACCTGGGCGCCGTTCAGGGTGAGGACCGCCAGTTTGGGCGAGGTACCACGCGTTTCAATCGCTACCTGGCCGACCCGCAGCACACGCCCAACCCGTGCGTGGCGCCAGTGGCCGAGGGGCCTTACTTTGCCGTGAAGGTGATCATGGGTGATCTGGGCACCTTCGACGGCATCCGCACCAGCGTGGTCGGCGAAGTGCTGGGTGCCGATCAGCAGGCCATCGACGGCCTGTACGCCGTCGGCAACGACCGCGCCAGCATCATGGGCGGCAATTACCCCGGTGCGGGCATCACCCTGGGGCCAATCATGACCTTTGGCTACATCACCGGGCGCCACCTGGCGGGCGTCGAACAAGGCCTGGCGACAGCGGGCAAAGCGCGGGAGGTTGCATGATGGACAAGCCTGTCGTCGATCACAGGGTCTACACCATCCGCCCACGTGGCATGGCGGCCTTTCTCGAAGCCTTCGACCGGCTGGCGATGCCGATTCTGCTGCGCCATCTCGGTGCGCCGCTGGCGTTCTACACCAGCAGCATCGGCCCGCTCAACCAGGTGGTGCACTTGTGGGGCTATGACAGCCTCGATGACTTCGAAAAACGCAGCGCCGCGCGGGACGCTGACCCGGACTTCGCAGCCTACCTGCAGGCCACCCGCGATCTGGTCGTGGCCCAAGAGACCCGGATCATCCGGCCTGTGCGGCTGCCCAGCCTCGTTCACCGGTAATGCTGCCTGGGCCGCATGGCGGCCCACTGCCGATGCACCTTCATAAAAACAACAACAGGTGATACCCCATGAACAACGCCATTGATGTGCGCCAACTGATCGACCAGCAACCCATCGGCCGCTACCAGAAATGGGTAGTCTTCCTGGGCTTTCTGATCATCGCCCTGGATGGGCTGGACGTCGCCCTCATCGGTTTCATCGCACCGCAACTGAAAAGCGATTGGGGCCTGGGCGCACAAAGCCTGGGCCCGGTGTTGAGCGCGGCCCTGATCGGCCTGGCGCTCGGGGCATTGATCGCCGGCCCCTTGGCCGACCGCTATGGGCGCAAGGCGGTCTTGCTGGGCAGTGTCCTGCTGTTTGGTGTGTGGACCTTGGCCTCGGCATTCTCGCCCGACCTCGAGACCCTTGTTGCCCTGCGTTTTCTGACCGGCCTAGGCCTGGGCGCTGCCATGCCCAATGCCAGCACCCTGGTCAGTGAATACGCGCCGGCGCGCAGCCGCTCGCTGCTGATCACCCTGGCCTTCTGTGGTTTCTCACTGGGTGCGGCGGCAGGCGGCTTTGTCAGTGCCTGGATGATCCCCAACCTGGGCTGGCGCAGCGTGCTGGTGCTGGGCGGCGTGCTGCCGCTGCTGACAGTGCCGTTGCTGTGCTGGCGGTTGCCCGAGTCGGTCACCTTCCTGGTCAGCAAGGGTGCTGACAAGCGTCGCATCCACGCCATCGTCAGCCGCCTGGCACCGGAGCGTGTCAACGCCGACAGCACCTTCATCGTACCGGCCAGCGCGCCCAGCAGTGGTGGGGCGATTGCGACCATTCTCTCGCCGCGCTACCGCTTTGGCACCTTGATGCTTTGGGCTGGCTACGTGCTGGCGCTGTTTCTGGTTTACCTGTTCAGCGGCTGGTTGCCCACCTTGGTCAAGGAGGGGGGCGGCTTCTCGGTAGCCGAAGCGGCCATCGTCACCGCCTGTTTCCAGATCGGCGGGCCGCTGGGGGCGATCTCGGTGGGCTGGGCCATGGACCGCTGCAACCCGCAACGGGTACTGATGCTGACCTTCTTGTTCAGTGGTGCGGTGATCTTCGCCATTGGCCAGGTGGCTGGGGATTTTGCCTGGCTGTGCGCGATTGCCTGGGCCGTGGGCTTTGGCCTCAATGGCGCGAGTGTGGGCATGAATGCTTTGGCGGCGGCGTTCTACCCCACCGAAGCGCGGGCGACCGGTGCCAGCTGGATGAGCGGCATCGGCCGCTTCGGCGCGATTCTCAGTGCGTTTGCCGGCGCCCAGATGCTGGCCATGGGCTGGAGCTTTGCACAGGTGTTCGCGTCGTTGCTGATCCCGGCGGTATTGGCTGCGCTGGCGGTGTTGTTGCAAGGGCGCCATGCCGGTTCAGGCCGGCGCGCCGCCCGGCAAGCGGTGTAAATGTCGCTGGAACATAAACACCTGCAGGCCTTCGTTCAGTTTTCGCGGCTGTACATTCTGCATTCAGCCAGTAACGCCAGCAGGTTCGGCTCTCGTTCCCGCGCCTTCAAAAACACCACGCCAATGTGCTGTTGCAGGCGATAGCGTGGTTGCAGGGCAATCAACTTCACCCGGTTCTCGTAGACCGCAGCGATTCGCCCTGGCAGCAGGGCAAAGCCAACGCCGGAGCTGACCATGCTCAGCAGGGTGAAGATATCGTTCACCTGCATGGCCACCTTCGGCTCGAACCCTGCCTGCTCGAATACCCGCGCACCATCACGGTGGGTGGCAAAGCCTTGGGTCAGGGTGATGAAGGTGGAGTCGGCGAGGTCGGCCAGGTCCACCTCGGCGTGTTCGGCAAAGGGCGAGTCGGTGGGGACGGCAAGGAAGATGTCGTCGGAGAACAGCGGCAATTGCTCGCAGGCGGGGTCGCTGACGCTTTCGTCCAGCGACACCAGGATGGCCTCCAGTTCGTGGTTTTTCAGGCGTTGCAGCAGGTCGACGTTCGAGCCCAGGGTCAGGTCGATATTGAGCGCGCTGCGGCGCAGTTTCAGGCCCATGACCAGCTTTGGCACGGTCTTTACCGTTAGTGAGTACAGGGCGCCCAAGCGGAAACGTTCGGCATAGAACCCCGCAGCCTCACGGGTCTGGCGGACCATCTGCTCGGCGTCCTGGATCAGCTGGCGGGCTTTTTTCTCCAGCACGTAGGCGCTTTCCAGCGGGATCAGTTGCCGGCCTTCGTGCTTGAACAGGGGGCAACGCAAGGCGCTTTCCAGCGAGTGGATGGCGCGGTGCACGCTGACAGCACTGGTGGATAGCTCGGCGGCGGCGCGGCCGAGGTTGCCACTGCGCATGAAGGCGAGGAAGGTTTCCAGCTTTTTGAGGGTCAGTTCTTCGTCGATGAGCATGGGCGGCCTGAGAGGTTGGGCTGCGGTTGAAGGTTAGAGCGTTGAGGTGTAGGGGTTGAGTGTTGTGGCGTTTGTGAGATCGAGCGCCGCCCGCGCGGCGCTTCGCAGCACAAGGCTGCTCCTACAATTTTTCGGGCCAATTATTCCTGAGGCGGTCGTGCGCAAATATCACAGGCCTCACTGGCCCGAAACAGATGTAGGAGCAGCCTTGTGCTGCGAAGCGCCGCGCGGGCGGCGCTCGATCTCACAGGCGCCATAAACCTCAAGGCATGCACCAGCGCATCCAGCACACCTCACCCCATCGATTCAATCAACGCCCACAACCGAGCATCATCAAAGTCCTCGATCACCAGCCCAGCCCCCGCGTCCATCAGGCGTTCGGCAGTCTGTGTAGTCGCAACCCCAACCGTAAATATCCCCGCACCACTGGCAGCCTTGACCCCGGGCAACGAGTCCTCGAAGGCCAGGGCCTGCCCGGCCTCGGCCCCGAGCCGCTGTAGCCCGGTGAGGTAGGGCAGCGGGTCCGGCTTGGCTCGCTCAAGCTCCTCGGCCACCAACACATGCTCGAAGCGGGCCTCCAGCCCCATGGCCTGCAACATGTGCTCGGCATTGAGCCGGGGGGCGTTGGTCACCACGCACATCCCCAGGCCACAGGCCTGGCCGTGCTCCAGCAAGCGCAACAGGCCGGGCATGGGCGCGAGCGACGGCGCCAGCGAGCGGAACAACGCCTCTTTGCGATCCGCCAGGGCCAGGCATTGCTGCGGGCTGGCATCGGCAAACAACTCGGCGAACAGTTCGCCGTTGGCCCGGCCACTGACCTGTGCATCGAACTGGGCCTGGCTCAGTTCACGGCCGTCATGCTCGCGCAGCAACTGGCGGAAAGCCTGCAGGTGCAGGGTATCGGTGTCGGTGAGGGTTCCGTCGAGGTCGAACAGCAGGGCAGTCAGCATCAGGTATCCAGGTATGAAAAATCACAAGCCCGACGATCATAACCAAAGCGGACGACGAAGGGGGCTGTTCAGTGTGTTGCGAAAAGAGTACAAATGTACTCCATGGACAATCTGACCCCCAAACGCCGCGCCATTCTCGAATTTATTCGTGAGCGCATTGCTGACCACGGCCAGCCACCGAGCCTTGCCGACATCGCCACGCGCTTCGGCTTCGCCTCGCGCAGCGTCGCGCGCAAACACATCACCGCCCTGTGCCAGGCCGGCCATATCGACGTCACGCCGAACCAGGCGCGAGGGATTCGCCTGGCTCAACCGCTGCGCCGCCCGGAAATCCTCGAAGTGCCGGTGCTGGGCCAGGTCGCGGCAGGTGCCCCGATCGGCCCGGACCTCGACATCCACGAGCAGTTGCTGCTCGACCCCAGCCTGTTCCGGCGCACACCCGATTACCTGTTGAAAGTGCGCGGCGACTCGATGGTCGATGACGGCATCTTCGACGGTGACCTGGTCGGCATTCGGCAACAGGGCGAGGCCCGTGACGGGCAGGTCGTGGTCGCCCGCCTGGACGGCGAGGTGACCATCAAGCGCTTGCAGCGTCAGCCTGGCGGTTACCGGCTGTTGCCGCGCAACCCGGCCTATGCGCCGATCGATGTGGGCCCTGAGCAGGAATTCTTCATTGAAGGCGTGTTCTGCGGCCTGCTGAGGCGCGACTGATGGGCGCGGTGGTCGATCTCGACAGGCTGCTCGACCAGCGTCAGGTCTGGCGCGGGCGGCAGGTTCAGGCCCGGCCCCTGGGGTTGCAGCCGACCGGGCATGCCGCGCTCGACCAATGCCTGCCCGAGGGCGGCTGGCCGGCCGCGGCGCTCAGCGAACTGTTGCTGGCCAGCCCAGGGTGCGGTGAGCTGCAACTGCTGTGGCCCTCACTGGCGCGCCTGACTGCAGAAGGTGGCCGCGTGGTGCTGGTAGCGCCGCCGTTCATTCCCTATGCCCCGGCCTGGCAGGCAGCGGGTGTGGATCTACGCTGGCTGGCCCAGGTTAGCGCCACGCCTGCCGACGCACTGTGGGCGGCTGAGCAATGCCTGCGCTCAGGCAGTTGCGCCGCCGTGTTGTGCTGGCCGGAGCGCGCCGATGACCGGGCACTGCGGCGCCTGCAGGTGGCCGCCGAGACCGGCCAGGCGCTGGCGTTCGCCTGTCGCCCACAGCAGGCGGCACACAACCCGTCGCCGGCCGCTCTGCGTATTGCCATCGACTCTCGGCCGGCACAGTGGCGTGTGCTCAAGAGCCGGGGCGGCATGCCGCCAGCGCTGCCCATCGCGCTGCCCGGCTGAGGCTGATGCATCATGCTCTGGGCCTGCATTCTGCTGCCACAGCTGGCGCTGGACACTGTTCTGCGCCAGCGTGACGACCCTGAAACGCCCCTGGTAGTGATTGGCGGCCCGACGCAGCGCCGTGTGCTACAGGCGGTCAACCCCGCTGCCGCAGCCCTCGGCCTGCGTGCCGGGCAAACCCTGACCACGGCGCGTGCCTTGGCCGATGGCTTCACCTGCGTAGAGGCCGATGACAAACGCATCGAGCAGTTGCAACAGCTGCTGGCAGCCTGGGCCTATCGCTTCAGCGCCCAGGTGAGCCTGCATTACCCAAGGGCTTTGTTGTTGGAGGTCGGCTCCAGCCTGCAGCTGTTTGGCCCCTGGCCGTTGTTCGAGGCACGCCTGCGCCAGGAGCTCAGCGCGTTGGGCTTGCGGCAGCGCATCGTGCTGGCCAGCAACCCGGTGGCGGCTCGCATGCTCGCCAACGGCCACGATGGCCTGGCGGTAACCTGTGCCGACGCCACCCGCGCCGTACTGGCACAGATGCCCATCGACCGTGTCGGCTTGCCGCTGGAGGCCGCCGAGGCCTTTGCCCGCATGGGGTTGCGCCAGTTGGGCCAGGTGCTGGCCTTGCCGCGCGACGCCCTGGCCAAGCGCTTTTCTGCGCAGGTCCAGTTGCACCTGGACCAACTGCTCGGCCTGCGCACCCTGGGGCTGGGCTTCTACCAGCCGCCGGACCGCTTCGAGTCGCGCCTGGAGCTGAACTTCGACGTGGAGTCGCACCAGGCGTTGCTGTTCCCGCTGCGCAGAATGCTCAACGACCTCGGCGCGTTCCTGGCTGGGCGCGATTGTGGCGTGCAGCGTTTTTGCCTGCACCTGGAGCATGCCGAAGGGCCGGACACGTTGCTCAAGGTTGGCCTGCTGGCGGCCGAACGTGACCCTGCCATGCTCTTCGAACTGGCAAAAGGGCGCCTGGAGCCGCTGCAAATCCCCGCCCCGGTACGCAACTTGCGCTTGGTCGCCGATGACCTGCCACCCTTCGTGCCCCAGCACCAGGCGCTGTTCGACCCCCGCGCCCAGCAGGCGCAGCCCTGGGAGCAGTTGCGTGAACGCTTGCGGGCACGGTTGGGCGACGAGGCCGTCAAGGGGCTGAGCGCCGAGGCCGATCACCGCCCCGAATGTGCCTGGCAAGCTGCGGAGCAGGGCGCACAAGGCAGCCTGCCGGTGTTGCCGGGTAGCCGCCCCGGCTGGCTTTTGCCGGCGCCCGTGGCGCTGGAGGCAGCCGGCCACCGTGTGCTGGGGCATGCCGAGCGCATCGAGTCGGGCTGGTGGGACGGGGGCGACGTGCGCCGTGACTACTACCGCATCGAAACCCGCGACGGCCTGCGCGGCTGGGCCTACCGCGACCTCAGCCAGCCAGGCCCTTTGTGGTTGCAAGGCTGGTTTGCATGAGCCGGTTCGGGTATGCCGAATTGCACTGCCTGTCGAACTTCAGCTTCCAGCGGGGTGCGTCGAGTGCCGATGAGTTGTTCAAGCGTGCGCGCGAGCAGGGTTATGACGCACTGGCGATCACCGATGAGTGCACCTTGGCCGGTATCGTCCGCGCCTGGCAGGCCGCCAAGGCGCACCAGCTGCGGCTGATTATCGGCAGCGAAGTCCGCCTGCAGGATGGCCCGAAACTGGTGCTGCTGGCGGAAAACCTCACCGGCTACCAGAGCCTGTGCGCGCTGATTACCCGTGCGCGACGGCGGGCGGAAAAGGGCGCCTATCAACTGTTCAGCGAGGACCTGCGCGAGCATCATCAAGGCTTGCTGGCGCTGTGGGTTGCCGAGGATGCCGACGACCCTGAACCCGGTGAGGGTTTGCGCACGCTGTTCGCCGAGCGGCTGTGGCTGGCCGTGCACCTGCACCGTGGCAGTGATGACGAGGTGCGGCTTGGCAAACTGCGCCAGCTGGCGAGCAAGGTCGGTATCCGCGCAGTGGCCTGCGGTGACGTGCACATGCATGCACGCGGTCGCCGTGCCCTGCAGGATTGCATGACCGCCATCCGCCAGCATTGCCAGGTTGCCGAAGCGGGTCGCTACCTGTACGCCAATGGCGAGCGTCACCTGCGCAGCCCTGAGCAGTTGCAGGAACTGTACCCGGCCGACCTACTGGCCGAGACCCTGGTCATCGCCGAGCGCTGCCGTTTCGACTTGAGCGAGCTGAAGTACCAGTACCCGCGTGAATTGGTGCCAGACAGCCACACCCCGGCGAGCTGGCTGCGCGAGCTGTGCGAGCGCGGCTTGCCGATGCGCTGGCCGGGTGGGCCGAGCGACAAGGTGCGCGAGGTGCTGGCAAAGGAGCTGGCGCTGATCGAGGAACTGGCCTACGAAAGCTATTTTTTGACCGTGCACGATATCGTCGCCTTTGCCCGCAGCCAGCATATCCTCTGCCAGGGCCGTGGCTCGGCCGCCAACTCGGTGGTGTGTTTCGTGCTGGGGATTACTGAACTGGACCCCATGGAGCACCGTTTGCTGTTCGAGCGCTTTCTGTCACGCGAACGCAATGAGCCGCCGGACATCGACGTGGACTTCGAGCACGACCGCCGCGAAGAGGTGATCCAGTATGTGTTCCGGCGCTATGGCCGGCACCGGGCCGCACTCACCGCCGTGGTCAACACCTACCATGCTGCCGGTGCGGTGCGTGATGTGGCGCGGGTACTGGGGCTGCCGGCCGACCAGGTGGATGCGCTGGCCAAGTGCTGTGGCCGCTGGAGTGATCGCATCCCCGATGCGCAACGCCTGGCCGAGGCCGGTTTCGAGGCCAGCAGCCCGTCGCTGCGGCGGGTGCTGGTTCTGGCCGGTGAGCTGATCGGTTTTCCCCGGCACCTGTCGCAACACCCTGGGGGGTTCGTCATCTCGCAGCAGCCGCTGGATCAACTGGTGCCAGTGGAAAACGCCGCCATGCAAGACCGCACCGTGATCCAGTGGGACAAGGACGACCTGGACATGGTCGGTTTGCTCAAGGTCGATGTGCTGGCGCTGGGCATGCTCAGTGCCTTGCGCCGTTGCTTCGACCTGCTGCAGCGCCACCGGGGCCGGCAATTGACGCTGGCAAGCATCCCGGGGGAGGACCCAGCCACCTATGCGATGATCAGCCGAGCCGAAACCATGGGCGTGTTCCAGATCGAGTCTCGGGCGCAGATGGCCATGTTGCCGCGGCTCAAGCCCGTCACGTTCTACGATCTGGTCATCGAGGTGGCCATCGTGCGCCCCGGGCCGATTCAGGGTGATATGGTCCACCCGTATTTGCGCCGGCGCCTGAAGCAGGAGCCCGTGACATACCCCTCGCCTAAATTGCAGGAAGTGTTCGAGCGCACGCTGGGTGTGCCGTTGTTTCAGGAACAGGTGATGGAGCTGGCGATGGTGGCTGCCGACTACAGCCCGGGCGAGGCCGACCAGCTACGCCGCAGCATGGCGGCCTGGAAGCGCCACGGCGGGCTGGAGCCGCACCGCGAACGGCTGATTCAAGGCATGTTGCGCAATGGTTACGAACTGTCGTTTGCCGAGCGCATCTTCGAGCAGATCAAGGGGTTTGGCAGCTATGGCTTCCCCGAGTCCCACGCGGCCAGTTTCGCCTTGCTGTGTTACGCGAGCAGTTGGCTCAAATGCCATGAGCCGGCCATTTTCACCTGCGCGCTGGTCAACAGTTGGCCGATGGGCTTTTACAGCCCCGACCAGCTGCTGCAGGACGCCCGTCGCCAAGGCGTCGAGGTGCGGCCGGTGGATGTGTTTCACAGCGAATGGGATTGCACGCTTGAACCGGTGGGTGAACAGGCGCTGGCCATACGCTTGGGGCTGCGGCAGGTCCGTGGTTTTGCCGAAGCTGACGCCCGGCGTCTGGAGCAGGCGAGGGCGCAACGGCCTTGGCGCGATGTTGAAGACTTGTGCCTGCGTGCAGGGCTCGACCACCGCGCCCGTGCCCGCCTGGCTGACGCCGGGGCCCTGAGGGCTTTGGCACGTGACCGTCATCAGGCGCGTTGGCAGGTGGCGGCGGTGCAGCCACAGTTGCCCTTGTTCGCCGAGGTCGAAGCGTTGCCCGAGGCCGTGGTAGCGCTGCCTGCACCGACTGTCGGCGAGGACCTGGTTGCCGACTACCAGACCCTGGGCACCACGCTTGGGCCCCACCCGTTGCGGCTGCTGCGCCCTCGTTTGCGAGCGTTGGGTTGCCGCAGTTCGCACGAGCTGTCAGCTGTCGAGCATGGCGACAACATTGCCGTGGCCGGGCTGGTGGTAGGCAGGCAACGCCCACAGACGGCCAGTGGGGTGACGTTCGTGACGCTGGAGGATGAGTACGGCATGGTCAACGTGGTGGTCTGGCGTGACTTGGCCGAGCGGCAGAGGCGGGCGTTGGTGGGGTCGCAATTGCTCAAGGTGAGCGGGCGGCTGGAGCAGGAGAACGGGGTGCGTCACCTGATTGCAAAACGGCTGGAGGATATCAGCCCCTTGCTGCAGGGGCTGGATGTGCGCAGCCGCGATTTTCATTAGCCTGCCAGCGTTGCCTGTTGCGTTAACTGTTGTAGGAGCAGCCTTGCGCTGCGAAGAGGCCGGCGATACCAGAGAAGATTCGCTGTGTTGTCACCGGCCTCTTCGCAGCGCAAGGCTGCTCCTACAAGGGTCGGGCAAGGGCTTCAGACCATCGCCAAGCGTTGCTTGCGGGTCGGTGCTGGGAATGCCCGGTCAATCGCTCGCAGGTCTTCGCTGCTCAGGGTCAGCAAGCCGGCCGCCGCATTCAGTCGCACATGCTCTGGGTTTACCGCCTTGGGAATGGCAATCACCCCCTCATCACGGGTCACCCAGGCCAGGCTGACCTGGGCCGGTGTCGCACCGTGGCGCTCGGCAATTTCGGCCAGCACGGGGTGCTGCAACAACTGCCCGGCCTGGGCCAATGGGCAATACGCCATGGTCGGCAAGGCGCGCTTCTGGCTCCACGGCAGCAGGTCGAATTCGATGCCGCGTTGCACCGGGTTGTACAGCACTTGGTTAGTGGCGCAATCGGGGTTGTGCAGTTCGCGCAAGTCATCGACATCGAAATTGGACACCCCCCAGCGTTTGATCTTGCCTTGTTCGCGCAAACGCTCGAACGCTTCGACGGTTTCCTCCAAGGGATGCTGGCCACGCCAGTGCAGCAGGTACAGGTCGATGCAGTCAGTGCCCAGGCGTTTGAGGCTACGCTCGCAGGCGGCAGGCATGCCGCGCTGGCTGGCATTGTGCGGGTAGACCTTGCTGACCAGAAACACCTGGTCGCGGCGCCCGGCGATGGCGTGGCCAACCACCTGCTCCGCGCCGCCCTCGGCATACATTTCAGCCGTATCGATCAGGCTCAGGCCCAGCTCGATACCTTGTTGCAGGGCTGCCACTTCGGCGGCCCGGCGGCCAGGGTCTTCACCCATGTACCACGTGCCCTGGCCAATGGCCGGCACCTTCGAACCTGCCAGTTTCACGTATCGCATGTCACCTCCGGGATCTGGGTATGGGAAAGCAGTACCTCGAGCAGCGCTTGCGCTGCGGTGGACAGTTTGTGCTCACTGAGCGCGATGACCCCCATGCGCCGCTCCACGGCGGGCTCGACCAGCGGCACGCAGCGGGCACCGAGCTCCTGCATCTGATTGATGCACAGCGCCGGCACCGCGCTGACGCCCAGGCCGCTGGCAACCATGCGGCCAACGGTCGACAGTTGATGGCTCTCGAATGCCACCGCCAGCTTGCCATGGCTGGCCGCGACGTTCTGTTCCATCAACAGGCGGACCGCCGACGGGCGTTGCAAGGCGATGAAGTCTTCGGCCAGCAGTTGCGTCCAACTGACCTGGGGCAGCCCGGCCAGTGGCGAGTCGGCGGGCACCACGGCGACGAAACGGTCCATGTACAGGGGGTAGAAGTCCAGGCCATCGGTGTTGTCCGGTTCGAAGCCGATGCCCAATTCGACGCGACGGTGGCGCACCAGTTCCTGTACCTGCTCGTTGATCACGTCATGCACGGTGACGTTGACTTTCGGGTAGCGCTGGCGAAACACCTTGAGCGCGTGCGGCAGCAGGTTACCGGCGAAGGCCGGTATGGCCGCCACCGAAACCCGCCCCAGTTGCAGGGTGAAACGCTGGCGCAGCATTTCTTCGGTGTCGTCCCAGTCGGCCAGCAGGCGCCGGGCCAGCGGCAGCAGCACCTCACCTTCGGCAGTCAGGCTGACACTGCGGGTGGTCCGGCTGAGCAGGGCGCCGCCGAGGTTTTCCTCAAGCGCCTTGATGGTCAGGCTCAACGCCGGTTGCGATACATGCAGGTGTTCACCGGCCTGGGCGAAGCTCTGGTACTTGGCCACGGCGACGAAGGCGCGGAGTTGCTTGACGTTCATGACGGCCCTGATCGTTGTTTTGAAAAAGTTATCAATCGATGATGAAAACAAAATTAACAAATCAGTCGACTAAGGTGAAGATGGGGCACACGCTCACCGACAGCCTCGTCGGTTCAACAACTACAAAAGGCGGATCAACATGGCCGGACTGGACAAGCGCGTAGCAACGTATGAAGAGGCCCTCGACGGCCTGACCGACAACATGACGGTATTGGCCGGTGGTTTTGGCCTGTGTGGCATCCCGGAAAACCTTATCAACGAGATCAAGCGCCGTGGCGTCAAGGGCCTGACCGTGGTGTCGAACAACTGCGGTGTCGACGGTTTCGGCCTCGGCGTATTGCTGCAAGACCGGCAGATCCGCAAGATGATCGCCTCCTATGTCGGCGAAAACGCCGAATTCGAACGCCAACTGCTCAGTGGTGAGCTGGAAGTCGAACTGACCCCACAAGGCACCCTGGCCGAAAAAATGCGCGCCGGTGGCGCTGGCATCCCGGCGTTCTACACCGCCACTGGCTACGGCACCCCGGTCGCCGAGGGCAAAGAGGTGCGTGAATTCAAGGGCCGCCACTACATTCTCGAAGAGTCCATCACCGGCGACTTCGCCATCGTCAAGGGCTGGAAGGCCGACCACTACGGCAACGTGGTGTACCGCAACACCGCGCAAAACTTCAACCCGCTGGCGGCCACGGCCGGCAAGATCACCGTGGTCGAAGTGGAAGAGATCGTCGAACCAGGCGTGCTGCTGCCCAGCGAGATCCACACCCCGGGTATTTTCGTTGACCGCGTGATTGTCGGCACCTTCGAAAAGCGTATCGAAAAGCGCACCGTCAAGGCCTGAGCGCCATCCTTCAGAACAACAAAGAGATCCTGACCATGGCACTGACCCGCGAACAGATGGCGCAACGCGTCGCCCGTGAACTGAAGGACGGCTACTACGTCAACCTCGGCATCGGCATCCCGACCTTGGTGGCCAACTACGTACCCGCTGACATGGATGTGATGTTGCAGTCGGAAAACGGCCTGCTCGGCATGGGCGAATTCCCTACCGAGAGCACGATCGATGCCGACATGATCAACGCCGGCAAGCAGACCGTCACCGCCCGCCGTGGCGCGTCGATCTTCGATTCGGCGCAATCGTTCGCCATGATCCGCGGTGGCCACGTCGACCTCACCGTGCTCGGCGCCTTCGAAGTGGATGTGCAAGGCAACATCGCGTCGTGGATGATCCCCGGCAAGTTGGTCAAGGGCATGGGCGGCGCCATGGACCTGGTGGCCGGTGCCGACAACATCATCGTGACCATGACCCACGCGTCGAAGGACGGCGAGTCCAAGCTGCTGCCGCGCTGCAGCCTGCCGCTGACCGGTGCCGGTTGCATCCGCAAGGTGCTGACCGACCTGGCCTACCTGGAAATCGACAATGGCGCCTTCATCCTGCGCCAGACAGCACCGGGGGTGAGCGTTGAAGAAATCATCGAGAAGACCGCCGGCAAGCTGATCGTGCCGGATGATGTGAAAGAAATGATCTTCTAATCCGCAAGCGGGTCATTCAACCTGTAGGAGCAGCCTTGTGCTGCGAAGAGGCCAGTGACAACACAGTGATTCTTCGCTGCTGCCACTGGTCTCGTCGCAGCACAAGGCTGCGCCTACAGGTTTTTTGCGTTGCTGTAGAAATGTCCGATAAAACCAATAAAAGGAAGTTGATCGTGGCCGCTGAAATCCAAGACAGCCGCTCCGCCCGCTTTGCCCTGCGCTGCTCCAACTGGGCCGAACGCTGGTTCCCTGATTCCTGGGTATTCGCTGCCCTGGCCGTCGTACTGGTGTGCGTGGGGGCCCTGGCCACGGGTGCCAAACCGACCGACACCGCCAAGGCCTTTGGTGATGGCTTCTGGAGCCTGATCCCGTTCACCATGCAGATGGCATTCGTGGTCATCGGCGGCTACGTAGTGGCCAGCTCACCGCCAGCCGCGCGGCTGATCGACCGTTTGGCACGCATCCCCAAGAACGGCCGCTCGGCCGTGTGCTGGGTGGCGCTGATCTCGATGCTGGCCTCGTTGCTCAACTGGGGCCTGTCGCTGGTGTTCGGTGGCTTGCTGGTGCGCGCCCTGGCTCGGCGCAGCGACCTGAACATGGACTACCGTGCAGCCGGTGCTGCGGCATACCTGGGCCTTGGCGCGGTATGGGCATTGGGCCTGTCGTCTTCGGCGGCGCAATTACAGGCCAACCCGGCCAGTTTGCCACCGTCGATTCTGTCGATCACCGGGGTGATTCCGTTCACCGAGACCATCTTCCTCTGGCAGTCCGGCGTCCTGCTGGCGGCGTTGGTGATCGTGTCGCTGGTGGTGGCCTATGCCACCGCGCCAGGCCCTAACAGTGCCCGTACCGCGCAACAATGCGGTGTCGACCCGAGCTTTACCGCGCCGCCACCGGCTCAGCGCAGCCGGCCCGGTGAGTGGCTGGAGTACAGCCCCATCCTGACCTTGCTGCTGGTGGCCCTGGCCGGTGGCTGGCTGTATCAGGAGTTCGCCACCAAGCCCGCCATCACGGCCATCTCCGGGCTGAACACCTACAACTTCCTGTTCATCATGCTGGGTGCCTTGTTGCACTGGCGCCCGCGCAGCTTCCTCGATGCTGTGGCCCGCGCGGTGCCGACCACCACCGGGGTGCTGATCCAGTTCCCGCTGTATGGCTCGATTGCGGCGGTCCTTACACAGGTCAAAGGGGTGGACGAACAGACGCTGGCCCATCACATCTCCACCTTCTTCGTGCAGATCGCCTCCCACGACACCTACGCGGTGCTGATGGGGGTGTACTCGGCTGTGCTCGGCTTCTTCATCCCTTCGGGCGGTGGCAAGTGGATCATCGAGGCGCCCTACGTGATGCTGGTGGCTAACGACCTGCAATACCACCTGGGCTGGGCAGTGCAGATCTACAACGCCGCCGAGGCGCTGCCGAACCTGATCAACCCGTTTTACATGCTGCCGTTGTTGGGGGTACTGGGCCTCAAGGCGCGCGACCTGATCGGCTTCTCGTTCGTGCAGTTGCTGGTGCATGCGCCCCTGGTGCTGGTGCTGCTGTGGGCACTGGGCACAACCTTGCAGTACGTGCCGCCCGTGATGCCTTGAGAATTTGCCCGGTCAAGGCCAGCATTTCGCGCGCACTCCACGTATCATCGGTGTGCGCAAGCCTTGCATCTGCCTTCGCCTGGGAAACTGCTTCACATGTCGATCCGATTGAAACTGCTGAGAAAGAAACTGGGTATCACCCTGGAAGTGCTGGCCGACAAGACCGGCATGACCAAAAGCTACCTGTCCAAGGTCGAGCGCGGCTTGAACACGCCGTCGATCGCTGCCGCGCTGAAACTGGCGCGGGCGCTGAACGTCAATGTCGAAGAGCTGTTCGCTGAAGAACACACCGCGCAGAGCCGTTACAGCCTGGTGCGCCACGATGAACGCCAGGCGCTGGTGGGCGACGGCGAAGGGCCGGGCTATGCGGCGCTGACCAGCCAGGTAGGGCAGCGCAGCCTGCTGCCGTTTCTGATTCAGCCGCCCACCGAGTTCAGTGACCCGACGTTCAAGGAACACCAGGGCGAGGAGTTTCTGTTCGTCCATGCGGGGCAGGTTGAGGTCGATTTCGTGAATGAACGGGTGCTGCTGGAGCAGGGCGACGCCTTGCATTTCAACGCCCAGACACCTCACCGCTTGCGTTCGGTCGGGCCGCGCCCGGCGCAGTTGCTGGTGGTGGTACACGACAACGGCGAATGAGGGCAGGGCGATGATCGAGGTGTCGCGGTTCTGGCGCGATCCGGCATTGCCCTTTGTTGAGGCTCGGCGGGTCGGGGACGGGCGCCAGGTGTGTTATGCCGCCCATTCCCATGAGAGCTTTTCCATCGGGGCCATCACCGGTGGGCGCAGCACCTACCTGAGCGGTGACAGCCGGATCGAAGTCAGCGCCGGCACCACGGTGTTGATGAACCCAGGGGTGGTGCACACGTGCAACCCCATCGAGGGCGAGGCGTGGTCCTACCTGATGCTGTTCGTTGACGTAGCGTGGTTGCAGAGGCTCGGCTTCCAGTTGCCGGCGCAGGTTGTCAGTACCTCGCCGGCCCTCTACAGCGCCTTGCTGCAGGTGTTTGCCGACCTGTTCGACGACAACCTGGGTGATCGCGAAGCGCGGCTTGCGGCGTTCTTCCAGAAGCTGTCGAGCGTGCTGGGTGGCGAGCCTGGGGCACCCAAGCCGGATCATCCTCGGCTGGAAGCCGCTGCGGCCTTCATCCGCGCACACCGTACCGACCCGCTAGACCTTGAAGACATCTGCCAAGCCTGCGGCTTGTCCCGCGCCTACCTGATCCGCGCGTTTCGCCAGCGTTTTGGGCTGACGCCCCACGACTACCTGCTTGACCAGCGTGTGCAGTGCGCGCGCGCGCAACTGCGCCAGGGCAGCTCGATTGCCGACGCAGCCCTGGCAGCGGGCTTCGCCGACCAGGCGCACCTGCAGCGTGCCTTCAAGCGGCATTTGGCTGCGACGCCGGGGCATTATCGCAAGCGATAACTTAGGGCCGCTGCGCGACCCATCGCCGGCAAGCCAGCTCCTACAGAGGTAGCGCATTTCTTGAGATGAACTCACACCTGTGGGAGCTGGCTTGCCGGCGATGGGTCGCGCAGCGGCCCCTTTGGCCCTGACTGACAGGCTTGAACCCGCATCACCTGACCAGGTAAACCGCGCTGCCCACCAGCAATAAGGCCAGCCCCCGGTTCAACAAACGCATGCGCCCCGGGTTGCCCAGGCATTGGCGAATCACACTGCCAGCCCATGCCCAACTGGCCACCGAGGCGAAACAGATCGGCCCATAGATCCAGGTGAACAACCACAACAGTTGCTGGTCGCCCCCTGTGTAGGCGCCGACACCTGCCACCGCCGCCAACCATGCCTTGGGGTTGAGCCACTGCATGGCCGCGCCCTGCCAGGCAGACGGGGCGCGCTGTGCATGATCGCTGCCCAAGCGGCCATCGTCGCGGGCCAGCTTCCACGCCATGTACAGCAAAAACGCGACACCTCCCCAGTGCAGCAGCAAACCCAAAAGCGGCCAGCGCAACAGCAGTTCATGCAGGCCCAGCCCAACCAGTACCAGCAACAGGCAGAACCCCAGCGTGGCTCCGGCCACGTGGGCCAGGCTTGCGCGCAAGCCATGCCGGGCACCGCTGCCCAGCGCGACAATGTTGACTGGGCCAGGAGAAATCGAGGCGGCCAGCGCAAAGGCGGCCATGGACAAAGACAGGCTCATGGGGGTAATCCAAGTGGTGGAAGTTGAGGCTATTCTTCAGGCGCAGGGCGTCAGGTGTATTGAATGAAAATCCCCTGTTACAGGTTTTGTAATAGTTTCTCACTGTCAGAAAAACTGGCTGTGATTGTAGGATCTCTTACCCAATTTCTATTCAGGTACCTATGAGCACCTTCGCGGAACCCCCCTGTCCTTGGCCTTCTCGGCCGCCTTTCACCTGTCCTTGTGACGCTTCCCTCGTGAGTACCCGCTAATGGAATGGCTAGCCGACCCCACGGCCTGGCTAGGCCTGTTGACGCTTATCGTCCTCGAGCTGGTGCTGGGTATCGACAACCTCGTGTTCATCGCCATCCTGGCCGACAAACTGCCGCCGCATCAGCGTGACCGTGCGCGGATCATCGGTTTGAGCCTGGCGCTGATCATGCGCCTGGGCCTGTTGGCGAGTATCTCGTGGATGGTGACGCTGACCGCGCCGCTGTTCGAGGTATTCGGCAAGAGCTTCTCGGGCCGTGACCTGATCATGCTGTTCGGCGGTGTGTTCCTGCTGTTCAAGGCCACCATGGAGCTGCACGAACGGCTTGAAGGGCATGTCACCCAGGCCAGCGGTGCGGTACGCCACGCGGCGTTCTGGCCGATCGTCGCGCAGATCGTGGTGCTCGATGCGGTGTTCTCGCTGGACGCTGTGATCACGGCCGTGGGCATGGTCGAGCAGTTGTCGATCATGATGATCGCGGTGATCTTCTCAATCGGCATCATGATTGTCGCCAGCAAGCCGCTGACCCGCTTCGTCAACGCCCACCCGACGGTGATCATGCTGTGCCTGGGCTTCCTGATGATGATCGGTTTCAGCCTGACCGCCGAAGGCCTGGGCTTCCATATCCCGAAAGGCTACCTGTATGCGGCCATCGGCTTCTCTATCCTTATCGAAGTGTTCAACCAGCTGGCCCGTGCGCGCCGCAAGCGCAGCCTGCAGCAGCACAAGCCACTGCGTGAGCGCACGGCCCATGCGGTACTGCGCCTGCTGGGCGGCCGTCGGGTCGAGGCTGACGAGGTCGGGGAAGAAATCGCCGACCTGGTCGAGGGCGGTGGCGAAGAGGTGCTGTTCGACCGCCGTGAGCGGGTGATGATCAGCGGTGTGCTGAACCTTGCCGAGCGGCCGATCCGCACGGTGATGACCGCGCGCACCGAGGTCGATGTGATTGACCTGGCGCTGCCGGCCGCAGCCATTACCGAAGCCTTGGCCAATTCGCCGTACTCGCGCCTGCCGCTGATCCGCGACGGCCGCATTGATGAACCACTGGGCTTCGTGCACAAGAAGGAGCTGCTCAAGGAACTGCTGTCAGGCAGCCAGCCAGACCTGGAGCGCATGGCCCGGGCGCCGTTGAACCTGCTGGAAAGCTTCAGCATCCTCAACGCCCTTGAGCAGATGCGCGGTCAATCGACCCATATTGCCTTCGTGGTCAACGAATTCGGTGACTTCACCGGCCTGTTGACCATGACCGATATCCTCGAGTCGATCGCCGGTGAACTGCCGGATGCGAGTGAGGTAGAAGGGCCGGGTATCGTCGAAGAAGGGGATGGCTTTGTCGTCAGCGGCGCCCTCAACCTCAGCCAGGTGCAGGCGCGTACCGGTTTCAGCGCGCGTGCCACCGAGGACTACCAGACCCTCGCGGGCCTGGTGATGAGCTTGCTGGACCGCCTGCCGATGGTCGGGGATCGCCTGGCCTGGAATGGCTGGACGCTGACCGTGGAGGCAGTTGAGGAGCGGCGTGTGCGCCAGGTGCGGCTTATACCGAGCGGCGACGCTGACGCAGCAGGTGCTTGAAGCCTTCGAGCACCAGCACCAGCACTGCGGCCCAGATCGGCAGGTAGGTCAGCCACTGATCTGGGCCGATGCTCTCACCCAGCAGCAGGGCCACGCCCACCAGCAATACCGGCTCGACGTAGCTGAGCAAGCCGAACAGGCTGAACGGCAACAGGCGGCTGGCCAACACGTAGGCGATCAGGGCCGAGGCGCTGATCGCCCCCAGCACCGGGATCAAGGCGTAAAGGCCGGGGTGCGCCTGCAGGTCCGCAGGTGACAACGGCCCTTGGATCACGAAGTACAGGGCCCACGGCAACAGCAGGCACATGTCGCACCACAAACCGCCCAGGTGGTCGGTGCGGCAGCGTCGGCGCAGCACGAAGTAGATCGGGTAACCGATCATCACCACCAGAGTTTCCCAGGCGAAGCTGCCATGTTGGTACAGCTCGTGCCCGACACCCAGCGCAGCGCAGCACACGGCGATTTTCTGCAAGTGCGACAGGCGCTCGCCGTAGACCAGGCGCCCGGTCAAGACCATGGTCAGTGGCAGCAGGAAGTAGCCCATCGACACCTCCAGGCTACGCCCGTGCAACGGCGCCCAGAGGAACAGCCACAGTTGCACCCCCATCAGCCAGGACGTACCGACCATCCCCAGCAGCAGCACCGGGGTACGCCGTACCCGCCCCAGCAGCTCACCAACACGCTGCCAGTCCTTGGAAACCAGCATGAACAGCGTCAGGCAAGGCAGCGTCAGCAGCGTACGCCAGCCAAAGATTTCCTCACCATCGAGCGGCGTGAGCAGGGAGGTATAGAAGTACATCACGGCGAACAAGCACGACGCCATGACTGATGAAAGGATGCCTTTTGACACGAATGCCTCGAATGGGAGAGTTGGGCGGCTGGATCAGCCGCGCATGATCTCAGGGGGCGCGTCCTGCGGCAACCGCGAGACGCCTTGGCGAGCGGCCAGCGCTTCGAGGAACGCCTCGGCCGGCATGGGCTTGGCGAACAGGTAGCCTTGCTGGAAGTCGACGTTATGCCGGGCCAGGTAGTCGCGCTGGGTCTCGGTTTCGACGCCTTCGGCGACGATCCCCAGGCCCAGCTTGCCCGACAGCTCGATAATGGTGTCGAGGATGTGCAACGACAGTGCGTCACCCCCGACCATGGCAACGAAGCTTTGGTCGATCTTCAGGTAATCGACCTTGAACTGGCGCAGGTAGTTGAGGCTCGACTGGCCCGTGCCGAAATCGTCCAACGCAATCATCACGCCCATTTCATGCAGCTTCTCGAACAGGTCCAGGGTCACCGGCGTGGCTTCGATCAGCTTGCGCTCGGTCAGTTCCAGGGTCAGCGCCACACGGCCTGGCGGGAAGTGCTGAAGAAAGGTCCGGCAATCGTCGAGCAGGCTCAGGTCGCGGCAATGGTCAGCGGTGATGTTGATGCCAATGTGGAAGCCATCCTCCAGCAGCGCGGCATACGGTGCCAGGCTCTGCGCAGTGTGCAGCATCAATGCGCGGGTCATGGCGACGATCTGGCCGCTATGCTCGGCGTAGGGGATGAACAGGTCGGGGCGCACCAGGCCTTCGCGGGGGTGGTTCCAGCGCATCAGCACTTCGGCACCGGCCCACTGGTAATCACCCTTGCGTACCACCGGCTGGAAGTACGGCAGAAACTCGTCGGCCTCCAGGGCGCGCTGCAGTTCGGCACGCGGCGAAGTGGCGCGGCGGACCTGCCAGTGGCACACCGCCCCGGCCACCGCACCGAGTATCAGCAGCAGGCTGAGCAAGGCGGGGTAGTGGCTGAGCAGCAGTTGGCCTTGCTTGTCGGCGCCATAGCCGCCGTACACGCTGAACGGGTAGCGGGTCGAGCTCAACGTCACCGCGGCAGTCGCTGCCGTGGGCGGCGAGCCTTCGTGAACAGCACCGTCCTTGCCCATCCAATCGTTACCGACACGGATCTGCAGCGTTTCGTCCGGGCCGATCAGGCGCAGTGCCGTGAGCAAGTGGTCGCCATCGACGGTAGTGATCGCGCCGCGGTCGCCGTCGCTGGCCCGATACACCAGCAGCGCGTGGCCCGGCGTTACCGAGTTGCCATTCATCAACCACAGCGTGCCGTTGGCGTAGTCGCCAGCGTCGACGGCCTCATCAAACTCACCGAACAGCGAGGAGCAATACAGCGTGTTGTGCTGGAACAGGTTGGTGGAGCGCACAAAGGCGTTACGCGTGACCTGGCCGCGCAGGGCCAGTTGCACCTGCGCGCACGGGTCGCCTGCCAACGGCAGCAGCGCTTGTGCCGTACTGGACGCCGTGTCGAGAATACGCTCGACATGGTCAATCACCTGAGCGGCAGTAGCATGGCTGTTGGCATGCAGTTCACGGTCGATCTGCCAGTTCATCACCCCCAGGCCGCAGGCCACCGGGAGCACGCCGATCGCCCAAGGCAGCAGGGTGCGCCAACTCCAGCCGGCGCGGCGTTTACGGGTGAGGGGCATACTGGCCTAATCTGTTGAAGAGAACGTGCAGAGGATAGCCGTTTGTCGGGGGCGCGGGCGAACTAAAGCGCGACAAACCGATTTACGCACTGTAGAATCCAGTTACGAATACAACAATAAGGTTCTCCACATTCGGGAGAATCAAGCCCGCCGAGAATGGGTCCATATGACAAACCATGGGTTCAAACTGATCATTGGTGGCTTCCTCGCTCGCAGCGTGCGTGGCATCCCGTGCTCACCGCCTGTTCTGTTCTACATCCCCGGAAATCACTAATTTTTCGCTGTAGATGAGGACAAGAACATGGCTGATATTTTCGAAAATCCAATGGGCCTGATGGGCTTCGAGTTCATCGAGCTGGCATCGCCGACCCCAGGTGTGCTCGAGCCGGTTTTCCAGATACTCGGTTTCACCAAGGTCGCCACCCACCGCTCCAAAGACGTGCACCTGTACCGTCAGGGCGGCATCAACCTTATTCTGAACAACGAACCCAAGAGCATCGCCTCGTATTTTGCCGCCGAACACGGCCCGTCGGTCTGTGGCATGGCGTTCCGCGTTCGCAATGCTCACGAAGCCTATGCCCGCGCGCTCGAACTTGGCGCTCAGCCTGTCGAAATCGAAACCGGCCCGATGGAGCTGCGCCTGCCCGCAATCAAGGGCATCGGTGGCGCGCCGCTGTACCTGATCGACCGCTTTGAAGAAGGCAGCTCGATCTACGACATCGACTTCAACTTCATCGAAGGCGTAGACCGCAACCCGGTGGGCGCAGGCCTGAAGATCATCGATCACCTGACCCATAACGTTTACCGTGGGCGCATGGCCTACTGGGCAGGGTTCTACGAGAAGCTGTTCAACTTCCGCGAGATCCGCTACTTCGATATCAAGGGCGAGTACACCGGCCTGACCTCGCGTGCCATGACCGCACCCGATGGCATGATCCGCATCCCGCTCAACGAAGAATCGTCCAAAGGCGCCGGGCAGATCGAAGAGTTCCTGATGCAGTTCAACGGCGAAGGCATTCAGCACGTGGCCTTCCTGACCGACGACCTGCTCAAGACCTGGGATGCCCTGAAGGGCATCGGCATGCGCTTCATGACCCCGCCGCCGCAGACCTACTACGAGATGCTCGAAGAGCGCCTGCCAGGTCACGGTGAACCTGTCGACCAACTGCAAGCGCGCGGCATCCTGCTCGACGGCGCTGCAGAACAGGGCGACAAGCGTTTGCTGCTGCAAATCTTCTCGGAGACCTTGCTTGGGCCGGTATTCTTCGAGTTCATCCAGCGCAAGGGTGATGATGGCTTTGGCGAAGGTAACTTCAAGGCCCTGTTCGAATCCATCGAACGGGACCAGGTTCGCCGCGGTGTATTGAGCACCGATTGATAGGTGCTGGTACCGCCGTCATGCCGCTTCGGCGGCGGTACCACGCTTGTTGCGACGCGCCCTGAACAAGCCCCAGTAGACGATCGAGCCGGTCACGATGCCTACCAGTACCAGGGAAGGCAGGACCTGCAACATCGATTGGCGGATTTCTTGCGCCGTATAGCCTCTGGCATAACCGCCCCTCACCGCATACCCATACTTCTCGGAGATTGCCCTTTGGGCATACTCGGGCTGCGAAGGCCGATGCGGGTCGCGGCTGTCTCCATGGCTCCAGATGTATTGGTCGCCGAACTCCAGAAGCAGTGTCAGGCCATCCTGAAAGGCCCGCAGCTCGTTGCGCAGTTCAGTGGCATAGCCTGTCACGATCACGCTCGGGTTGTTGCCCGGTTCCTGAAAGTGGGTCACCAGCGTAGTGGGTAATGCTGGCGAGTCGAGCGCGAGTTCAACCTGTTGCCCGGACTGGGCGAAGGCCGAAAGATGGTCGAGGGAGTCCGAGTGGGTGCTGCAATACGCTTCCTGGTCGCGCACCAAGGTCAACGCGCGTAGCAAGGGGTCACGGGTTACCTGATCCTGCAGGGTGCTGTGGACTTCGGCGCACGCCTTGCCTGCAACAGGCTGGGCGAGGATAACGGTGCTTTGCATGCGGTCCAGCACTTTATCGATGGTGAATACCGCTTCCTGGACGGAGATCTGTGCGTTTTCCTCCAGCTTTTTCTCCAGCTGAAACACCATGACCAGCAACCCGGACACCACCGGCACCAGCCCGATGGCCATGATGAGCAGCAATTCCAGCAAACTGCGCCCGGCATGCATGATTTTCGACATAGCCTATTGTTCTCCAGTCTGATGCTGCCCGTGGTGGGCAGGTAGTCTGGGAGCCTATGTAATCAATTGCGTGTCGGATGTAGTCCGCGTGCGGCCCGCGCTTCGAGAAACGATGTAATCACGCGTAAGCCGTCACTTTGCCTCGAGTCTTGCGAGTACCTTTTCAGCCAACGTTGCAGTGGAATCTGGGTTTTGCCCAGTAATCAGCCGATCGTCGCTCACCACGTAAGGTTTCCACGGGTCATCGTGCTTGCTGTAAATACCGCCCCGAGCAACCAGTTCGTTTTCGGTGAGAAAAGGCACAACCTTGTCCAGTTCCACCAGTTGTTCCTCAATGTTGGAAAAACCGGTGACCTGACGGTCTTTCAGCAGCAGGCTGTTGTCACTGAGCTTGATGTTCAAAAGGCCGACAACGCCGTGGCAAACGGCCGCCACAATGCCTTTATTCTCATAGATTTTGCGCGCGATCTCTTGCAGCGGCTGGTTATTGGCAAAGTCGTACATCACCCCGTGCCCACCGGTGTAATAGATGACGCTGTAGTCGTCAGCCTTGACCAGCCCCGGGCTGAGTGTGGCACCCAGACGTGTCATGAAGTCCTTGTCGTCGTACCACGCCCAGTCCAGATCGGGTGCCATTTGCAGGCTGTGCGGGTCGATCGGCACGTAGCCGCCGCGGGGGCTGACATAATCGACGCTGTAGCCTGCGTTCTGGACCTTTTCGACAAAATGCACAGCCTCGCCCAACCACAGCCCGGTTGCCCGTTTGAGGGTCGGGTACTTGGCCGTATTGGTCAGCACTACCAGCATCTTCTTCTTGCTCATGACCACACTCCCATCGGCAACCTAAAGGGACCGCTATTCCATGGCTCAGTGGAAAACCTAATCAGCATAGCTGCCACCTGCCGGTACGCCATAAATGCAGCGCATGCTGTGCTAACGTGAACAACGTCGCCACCCATCAGCCATTGGAGTCATGAGATTGGTCGCAAACGGTACCCCGCGCGAAGTTGAGCCGCAGGTCACCCTGCTGGCGTCCAACCCAGCATCAGCTGATCCCATGGGCGAACGCATTGCCCAATTCGATTGGGGCCGTACGTCGCTAGGGCCGCTGCCACGCTGGCCGGCCTCGCTGCGCATTGCCGTCGACATGATGCAAGTGTCGCCATTCCCGTGTGCGGTGGTGTGGGGGGCGGACCTGAGCGTGGTCCATAACGACGCCTATCGGATGCTCCGGGGCGGTGGCCAGGATGCATTGGGGCAGGCGTTCGACGTGCTCTGGAACGATGCCTGGCAGGGCATGGGACCTTGGGTGTACAAGGCGCTTGAAGGCCGTTCGAGTTTCGTCGAAGACCCGCCGCTGCGGATCGAGCGTGGCAACGTCACCGACCCCTTGTGGTGTGCCTTCGGCTACTCGCCGATTCGGGACGAGCAGGGTGGCGTTGCAGGTTTTCTGCACACGGTCATCGAAACCAAGGCCAGTGCCGAGGCGCACCATCATTGGCGCGAGCAGGCGACGGCTTTTGAAAAACAGCTCCAACGCTACATGGCCGACCGGGAGCAGATCTGGCAATTGTCCCGCGATGCCATGATGATTGTTACCCGTGAGCTGACGCTGCACTCCGCCAACCCCGCCTGGCATCGCATCCTGGGCTGGAGTGAGGCGTTGGTACCGAACATGTCGATACTGGAGCTGATCCACCCAGCGGACCGCGCTGAAGTGCAGGTGGCGGTCTCGAGCTTTGTGCAGGGTCAGGAGGCTGAACAGATCGATATCCGCCTGCGCCACCAGGACGGCCACTACCGCTGGTTTAGCTGGTCCGCTAAATTCGATGGCAACTTACTGACCGCCGTCGGCCGCGACATCACCGCAGACCGCGAAGAAGCCACACGCCAGTCCGAGGCCTTGTTGCGCAACAGTGAGCGCCTGGAGGTGGTTGGCCAACTGGCAGGCGGCATGGCCCATGAAATGAACAACTTGCTGTCAGGCATCGGTGGCAGCCTCGAGCTGTTGCAATGCCGCTTGCTGCAAGGGCGCCTGGAGCGCATCGAGACCTATGTGGAACTGGCGCGAGACTCTGTGCAACGGGCCATGAACCTTACCCACCGGCTGTTGGCGTTTTCCAGCAACCAGCCGCTGGAGGCCAGGCCACTGAATGTCAACCGACAGCTGTCTCTGATCGAGCCCTTGCTGCAGCAGGCGCTGGGCGCGGAAATGAGCCTGCAGTGGCAGTTGGACGTCACCCCCTGGGCTGTCAGCGTCGATGTCACCCAGTTTGAAAATGCCTTGATCAACCTGTGCGCGAATGCCCGTGAAGCGTGCCTTGAGCGCGGCAGCGTCTCGATCAGAACGGTCAACGAACGCTTGGCGACGCATTTCCCGGATGAGAACGGGCTGCCGCCAGGCGACTATGTGGCCTTGCATGTTGAGGATGACGGCCACGGGATGTCGGCCGCAGAGGTCGCCAAGGCTTTTGAACCGTTCTTCACGACCAAGCCCCTGGGACGGGGATCGGGGCTTGGCCTGCCGATGGTCTATGGCTTTGTCGGGCAGTCGGGTGGCTATGTGTGGATAGAGTCGACCCAAGGCCAAGGGACGAAAGTCTCCATGCTGTTTCCGCGTAGCCTGGCGCTGGTTCCGGAAGAGCCACTGGTATGCCTGCCAAGCGTTAATCGCGCGCAAGGCCAGCGCGTGTTGTTGATCGATGACGAACTCAACTTGCGTGCACTGATGCGCGAATTTCTCACCGAGCGCGGGTTTGCCATCTGTGACGTTCAAGATGCCAATTCAGCGCTGGATCGCTTCCGCCATGACGGGCCTTTTGACCTGGTAATCACGGATATCGGCTTGCCGGGTGGGTTCAGTGGGCGGCAAGTGGCCAAGGCAATCCGCATGATTGTGCCGTCGCAGAAGATTCTGTTCATCACCGGCTACACCGACCAGCCGATCGAAGCCCAGTTGCTCGATCAGCCGGGCACCGCATTGATGCTCAAGCCGTTTGCGCTGGAGCACTTGGCGAACCAGGCCTTGCACATGCTAGACGGTTGAACCGGTTCAGGGCTTGCCAAGAATCTGCGTCACCTGCGCCTGCAATTGCTTGAGCTCGAATGGCTTGCATATGAGGTGCATGCCAGCGCCGAGGAAGCCCTCGCGAGCCATGGCCGTTTCCGCGTATCCGGTAATGAACAGCACCGGCAGGCGTGGCCGCAAGGTACGTGCGATCTCCGCCAGTTGCCGCCCATTCATGCCCGGTAGGCCAACATCGCTGACCAACAGGTCGATCCGTTGCGACGACCGCAGGATCTGCAGGGCTTCATTGGCGTTGGCGGCGGTTTGGCAGGGGAAGCCGTCTTCGCTCAGTGCCTGACACAGTAATTGGCGGACATGGGGGTCGTCTTCGACTACCAGCACATGGTGGCCCGTGCTGTCAGGCGCAGGTGCGAGGGCCGGGCGTTTGGGTATTGCCTCGCCGACGTGCCGCGGCAAGTACAGGTCGACCTGGGTGCCATGGCCGATCTTGCTCTGCAGGGTGACATGCCCATGCGACTGCTTGCTGAAGCCATACACCATAGAAAGGCCAAGGCCGATGCCCTGGCCGACGGGTTTGGTGCTGAAAAACGGCTCGAAAGCGTGTTCCAACGTGCTCTGCGACATACCCTGGCCGTTGTCGATGATGCGCAGACGCAGGTAATCACCGCTGTTCAGGGCGCCGTCGGCGAACTGCTTGGCCTCAATCTGCTGGTTGCTGGCCTCGATACGCAGCAGGCCGCCGGTGGGCATGGCTTCGCAGGCATTGAACAGCAGGTTGTCGAGGGCTTCGCGCAGTTGCCCATCATCGGCCTCCACGGCCCACAGGTCGTTGGGCACGTGCAGTTGCAGGGTCACCGAGTGGGTCAGGCCAGCGTTCAGGCGCTTCGCCTCCAGCAATGCATGCAGGTCGACCCGCTGGCTGTGCAACGATTGCCGGCTGGAAAAGGCCAGCAGCCGATGGGTCAATTTTCCTGCGCGTGACACGGCCTCCTGGCCCATGCGCAAAATGCCTTCCAGGCTGTCGCTCCGGCCTTTGCTCAAGCGTCGCTCGATCAGCTCGAAGCTACCGCCGATACTGGTCAGCAGGTTGTTGAAATCATGGGCAATGCCACCGGCCAATTGGCCGACAGCTTCCATCTTGCGAACTTGTGTGCGGGCAATCTCGTTGCTGTGCTGTTCCTGGCTGCGGGCGTCCATCCGCTGTTGCAGTGCAGACAGTTGATCGCGCGCCCGGTATTGATGGCGGCGGTTGCGCTGGGCGATACGCGCCAGCTGCAGCACTTGCCCGTCATCAAGCGGGCAGAGCAACTGCATCAGGTTGCCCTCAGGCGGCTGAGAAGGCCGGGTGGCAGTGGCGGCTAAGTCCATGATCAACAAGATGGGCAGGTCCGACCAGCTCGGCTGTTGGTCGATAAACCCCTGCAACGGCACGCTGGGGCCATTGCTGAAGTTTTGTTCAGCGATGATGACCAAGGCTGCGCCTTCGATCAGGCAGGCGTGCAGGTTGGCGATGTCGAGGGTGCACAGGCTCTCGATGCCAGCGGACGCCAGTAGACGCGCGGTATCCGCGGCAAGTTGCGGGGGTGCCAGGATCAAGGCACGTTCGTCCAGCGCCAACGAACTGGCCAAAGCGACGCTCCTGTGACAATGGGCAGGGCCAAGGCTTGGCCTGCCACCGGTGGTTCGATACTCACTGGACCACGGGCTGCCGCTTAGGGTTCAACGAATTAGGGGAGGGGCCTACAGGCCCTGTTGCAGCACCGGATCGTCAGGGTTCTGGCGCTCTAGTTCGGCCAGTAGCACCTGGACGTTCTGCAGTTGGCCGGTCTCTTTCCAGTACTGGATCAGCAACAGCCGGGCCCGGCGATTGGCCGGTTGCCGATTGAGCACGGTTTCCAGCTGCTTTTGCGCAGCGTCGACCTGGTCGAGCTCATGCAAGGTCATTGCCAGCGAGTAGCGGTAGTCGGCGTTGTCCGGGTCCAACTCCACCGCACGCGATAAGGCCAGCAGGGCGTACTCACGCTGTTCGTGGCGATTGAGCCAGAGCCCGAGCTCATATTGCAGAAAGGCCGACTCAGGGCTCAGCAGCAAAGCCTTGGCCAGCACTTGGCGGGAGGCGTCGTGATGGCCCTGGCGCTCTAGCAGGCGTACTTGGGTTGCCAGCGCGTCCAGATTGCCTGGTGCAACCTGCAGGGCGCGTTGCAAGGCCGTAGCTGCCTGGGTGTAGTCGTTTTCGTGCAGGTACAGGCGCGCCAAGTGCACCTGCGCGTCGGCGTCTTCGGGCTGCAGCTCCAGCGCCTGCTGATACTGCTCAAGGGCGGCCTGCAAGGGGCCGAAGTACAGGCCTATGGCGTCCGGGTCGAGGCCCAGCAGGGCGTCCACGGCAGCGAAACGTACACTTTGATCCGCATCATCCAGCAACGGGCCCAGCACCAGGCTGCGTTGCGCGGCGGGGAGCAGGCGGCGGATACCGGCGATGGCGGCTCGGCGTACCAGCGGGTCGGCATGCTCCAGGTCCAGGCGCGCGAGTTTCAGCGCCTGTGGTGAGGGGTAGTTGGGCAGCTCGGCATACAGGGCCGCACGGCGGATGGGGGCCAGGTCGTTACGTTGCAACTGCTGGTACAGCACCCGCGCTGCCCCCGGCAAGCCTTCATGGGCCTGGCGCAAGGCCTTGGCGTAGCTGTGCGCAGGCAGCGTAGGCGGGGCCGGCTGGTCGTCTCGCGGCAGGTAGCTGATCATGGCCGACACCAGAATCAGCAGCAGCAAGGCGATCAGGTAGCGGTTGCGTCTGGGCATCGGACGGTCCGTGGCGGCAGGAAGGGCAGAGCTTGGGGCAGCGAGGGGGCAAATGCAACTGGGGGGATTTTGGGGGCGGGTAAGGCGGGAGACGTTTGTTGCCTTTGAGATCGAGCGCCGCCCGCGCGGCGCATCGCGAGCAACGCTCGCTCCTACGTTTGTTTCGGGCGAGTGAGGCCTGTGCCATTTGCGCGCGACCGCCTTGTGGGTTTGACGCAATATTGCGCCATGCACCATGACGGTCGCGTGCGTTTGTCCCAGGAATAATTGGCCTGAAACAAACGTAGGAGCGAGCGTTGCTCGCGATGCGCCGCGCGGGCGGCGCTCGATCTTGTAGGCGCTGCAGATGTACCGCCTATCAGCGCGTGCTGGCCACCGTTTCAGGTTGCCAGCCACCGCCTAAGGCTTTGTAGATCGAGACGATACCGCGGTACAGCTCGACCTCACCCTGGGCCTGGGCATCTTCAGCGCTGAGGCGTTCACGTTCAGCGTCGAGCAACACCAGGTAGTCCACCGTGCCTTCGCGATAACGGATCGACGCCAGCTCCGCAGCCTTGCGGCTGGCGTCACTCTGGCGCATCAGCGACAGCAGGCGCTGCTGCGTCTTGTCGTAATCGCTGAAGGCATTGGCCGACTCTTCCAGGGCCAGCAGCACCTGCTGCTCATAGTTGGCCAGGGCGCCTTCGGCGTCTGCCTTGGCACCGCGCAGGCGGGCCCGTACGCTGCCCAGGTCGAAGGCCGCCCAGGTGATGCTAGGGCCAAGGCCCCAGGCATTGGCTGCCGAAGACCCGATCTGCGAGCCGCGTGCGGCGGTAAAGCCGAGGAAGCCACTTAGGCTGACCCGCGGGAACAGGTCAGCGGTGGCGACACCGACGTTGGCCGTGGCGGCCGCCAGCTGGCGTTCGGCACTGCGGATATCCGGGCGGCGCCGCAGCAACTCGCCAGGGTCGCCCACCGGCAGCGCTTTGGCGATCGCCGGCAGGGCCTTGGGCGACAGGTCGACGCTCAGTGCATCCGGGCGTTGACCAAGCAGGGTGGCGATGCGATGGCGGGCACGCGCCTGTTCGGCCTGTAGCTGCGGCACGGTGGCCTCGACGCCGGCCAGGCGCGCATCGGCCCGGACCACGTCGAGTTCGTTGCCGACCCCGGCATCGCGCAGGGTTTCGGTGATGCTGCGCGATTCTTGCTGGGTCTTGAGGTTGGCCAGGGCGATGTTCTCGCGCAATTGCGCGCCACGCAGTTGGCCGTAGGCGTCGACCAGTTCGGCGATCAGGCTGACCTGCAACTGCTGCAAGTCGGCTGCGGCAGCGGCTTCCTGGGCTTCGCTGGCCTCAATCTGGCGCTGGATACGGCCGAACAGGTCAAGCTCCCACGCCATGTCCAGGCCCAGGTCGTAGCGTTCGCTGTTAACCCGCTGCTCAGTCTGGCCGGGGACCTGGCCTTTGCCGATTTCGCTGCTGGCACGGCTGGTGACCACCGGCAACTGGTCGTTCGAGGCGTCCTCACGGATCGCACGGGCCGACTTCAGCCGGGCAAAGGCCACCCGAAGGTCACGGTTGCCGTCGAGCGAGGCCTGCACCAGTTGGTTCAGCACCGGGTCGTCGAACTGCTTCCACCAGATGCTTTCGAAGCGGCTGCGGTCGTAGGCCTTGGCCTGCATTTCAGTGTCGAAATGGGCAGGCTCGGTGGTCGGCGTCTTGTAATCCGGGCCCACCGCACAGGCCGCCAGGGCCAAGGCCAACAGGCTCGGGGTCAGGGGCTTGAGCATATTCATGCGTGGCTCTCCAGCGATTGAACGCGTTCGGCTTTGCGGGCCTGGCGGCGTTCGACGAAACGGCGGATCAGGAAGAAGAACACAGGCGTCAGGAACAGCCCGAATACAGTGACGCCGATCATCCCCGAGAACACCGCGACACCCATGGCGTGGCGCATTTCCGAGCCGGCACCGGAGGAGAACACCAGCGGTACCACGCCCATGATGAAGGCGATCGAGGTCATCAGGATCGGCCGCAGGCGCAGGCGGCAGGCTTCCAGTACCGCAGCCAGCGGGTCGAGGCCCTTGGCCTGTTCATCCTTGGCGAACTCGACGATCAGGATCGCGTTCTTGCACGCCAGGCCCACCAGTACGATCAAGCCGATCTGGGTGAAGATGTTGTTGTCGCCACCCGAGATGATCACCCCGGTAATGGCCGACAGCAGGGTCATCGGCACGATCAGGATCACCGCCAGCGGCAGGCTCCAGCTTTCGTACTGGGCGGCCAGCACCAGGAAGGCCAGCAGCACGCAGAGCGGGAAGACGAACAGCGCGGTGTTGCCCGAGAGGATCTGCTGGTAGGTCAGGTCGGTCCACTCGAAGGTCATGCCGTTGGGCAGCTCTTCTTTGAGCAGTTTTTCAATGGCTGCCTCGGCCTGGCCAGAGCTGTAGCCCGGTGCCGCTGCGCCGTTGATCTCGGCAGTGATGAAGCCGTTGTAGTGCATGACGCGGTCAGGCCCGGAGGTGTCGCTGACCTTGAGGAAGGTCGCCAGCGGGATCATCTCGCCCAGGTTGTTGCGCACCTTCAACTGGCCAATCTGCTCGGCGTCGAGACGGAACTGTTGTTCTGCCTGAACGTTGACCTGGTAGGTACGGCCAAAGCGGTTGAAGTCGTTGGTGTACAGCGAGCCCAGGTAGACCTGCAGGGTGTCGAAGATGTCATTGATCGCTACGCCGTGGGTCTTGGCCTTTTCGCGGTCGATGGCTGCATCGACCTGTGGCACGTTGACCTGGTAGCTGGTGAACAGGCCAGCCAGCTCCGGCACGTTGTGGCTCTTGGCAATGATGTTCTGGGTTTCTTTGTACAGCGCTTCGTAGCCCAGGTTGCCGCGGTCCTCGATCTGCAGGCGGAAGCCGCCGATGGTGCCCAGGCCTTGAACCGGCGGAGGCGGGAAGATCGCGATGTAGGCGTCTTGGATGTCGGCGAACTGGGCATTCAGCGCGGCGGCGATGGCGGCTGCCGACTGGCTCGGGTCTTTACGCTCGTCAAATGGCTTGAGCGGGGTGAACACGATGCCGCTGTTCGGGCTGTTGGTGAAACCGTTGATCGACAGGCCTGGGAAGGCCACCGAGTCGGCAACACCCGGTTGCTTCAGGGCGATTTCGCTCATGCGCTTGATCACCGCCTCGGTGCGGTCGAGGCTGGCGGCGTCCGGCAGCTGGGCGAAGGCGACCAGGTACTGCTTGTCCTGGGCCGGTACGAAACCGGTCGGGGTGGACGAGAAGCCCAGGTAAGTCAGGCCCATCAGGCCGGCGTAGACGAACAGGGCGATGCCGCTGGAGCGGATGACCCGGCGCACGCCGCCTACATAGCTGTGGCTGGCACGGTCGAAGAACCGGTTGAACGGCGCGAACAGCCAGCTGCCCAGCAGCTTTTCCAGCAACCGCGAGAAACGGTCCTTGGGCGCGTGGTGGTCTTTGAGCAGCACAGCCGCCAAGGCTGGCGACAAGGTCAGCGAGTTGAATGCCGAGATCACGGTCGAGATGGCGATGGTCAGGGCAAATTGCTTGTAGAACTGTCCGGTAAGCCCGGAAATGAACGCCGCAGGTACGAACACGGCGCACAGCACCAATGCGGTGGCGATGATCGGCCCGGTCACTTCGCTCATGGCCTTTTGCGTGGCTTCCAGCGGTTTCAGGCCAAGCCCGATATTGCGCTCGACGTTCTCCACCACGACGATGGCGTCGTCCACCACGATACCGATGGCCAATACCAGCCCGAACAGCGACAAGGCATTGAGCGAGAAGCCGAACAGGTGCATCACGGCAAAGGTACCGATCAGCGACACCGGCACGGCCAGCAGCGGAATGATCGAGGCGCGCCAGGTCTGCAGGAACAGGATCACGACCAGCACGACCAGGATCAGCGCTTCGAACAGCGTGTGCACTACCGCTTCGATCGAACCACGGACGAACACGGTCGGGTCATAGACGATGCTGTAGTCCATCCCCTCAGGGAAGTCCTTCTTCAGCTCGGCCATTTTCGCCCGCACTTCGTCGGAGATGTCGATGGCATTGGAGCCTGGGCGCTGGAAGATCGGGATCGCCACCGCCGGCTGGTTGTTCAGCAGCGAGCGCAGGGCGTACTGGCTGGAGCCCAGTTCGACCCGGGCGATGTCTTTCAGGCGGGTGATTTCGCCATCGGCACCGGCACGGATGATGATGTTCTCGAACTCTTCCTCATTGACCAAGCGGCCTTGGGTGTTGATCGACAGCTGGAAGCTGGTGGAGCCGGGGGCGGGCGGGGCGCCCAACTGGCCGGCCGCAACCTGGCGGTTCTGCTCACGGATGGCCGCAACGACGTCGCTGGCAGTCAGGTTGCGCGAAGCGGTCTTGTTCGGGTCGAGCCACACGCGCAACGAGTAGTCGCCCATGCCGAACAGCTGCACATCACCCACACCGCCCAGGCGCGCCAACTCGTCCTTGATGTTGAGGATGGCGTAGTTGGACAGGTAGAGCATGTCGTAGCGGTTATCCGGCGACGTCAGGTGCACGACCATGGTCAGGTCGGGCGAGGCCTTGTCGACGGTGATACCAATGCGCGTCACTTCTTCCGGCAGCTTGGGCTGGGTACGGGTGACACGGTTCTGGACCTGCACCTGCGCGTTGTCCAGGTCAGTGCCCAGGGCGAAGGTGATGGTCAGTGTCAGCTTGCCATCGGCGGTGGACTGGGAAGACATGTACAGCATGTTCTCCACGCCGGTGATGGCCTGCTCCAGCGGCGCGGCGACCGTTTCACCGATCACCTTGGGGTTGGCGCCCGGGAAGTTGGCACGCACCACCACTGTAGGTGGAACCACCTCGGGGTATTCGCTGATCGGCAACTGGAACAGCGAGATCGACCCTGCGATCAGCAGTACCAGCGACAGTACCGCCGCAAAGATCGGCCGGGTGATGAAGAATTTCGAGAAGTTCATCGGTGTGGTCCCTTAACCGCGTGGCGCTTGGGCGCTGGCGACTTTTACAGTGGCGCCCGCTACCTTCGGCGCCGGGTTGCTGGCCTCCAGGGCCTGGCGCTGTTGGGCGAGGGCGGCGAGGGTCTGCTCGCTGGCCATCGGGGTGTCTTCCGGGGTTACCGCGGAGCCTGGGCGCACACGCTGCAGGCCCCTGACCACGATGCGGTCGTCCTTGGCCAGGCCGCTGCGCACGATGCGCAGGCCTTCTAGCTTCGGCCCCAGCTCTACCGCGCGGTAGGCGGCTTTGTTGTCCTTGTCCATCACCAGCACGAACTTCTTGCCAAGGTCGGTGCCGACGGCTTCGTCGTTGATCAGCACGGCGTCGTACTGGGCGCTGCCGACCAGCTTCAGGCGGGCATACAGGCCGGGGGTGAACTGGCCGTCGCGGTTGTCGAACACGGCGCGGCCACGGATGGTGCCGGTGCGCGGGTTGACTTGGTTGTCGACGAAGTTCATCTGGCCCAGGTGCGGGTTGCCGGTTTCGTTGGTCAGGCCGAGGTACACCGGGGTGGCCTGGCCGCGCTGGCCTTCACGCGCCAGCTGGGTGTACTTGAGGTACACGCGCTCGTCGGCGTCGAAATAGGCGTAGACCTTGTCGGTGGAGACCACGCTGGTAAGCGGGGTGACATCGGCGGTGACGATGTTGCCGGCAGTGAACTGGGCACGGCTGACCCGGCCGCTGATGGGCGCGGTCACGCGGGTGAAGCTCAGGTTCAGGCGGGCCAGGTCGAGTTGGGCCTGGATGGCATCGACCCCGGCGCGGGCTTCGGCGGCGGCGCTGCTGCGCGACTCGGCAAGCTCGGCGGAGATCGCGTTGCTGTCACGCAAGCGCTCGCCGCGGCGGGCTTCGTTGGCGCTGCGGATGGCCGTGGCCTTGGCTTGCTGCAGTTGGGCTTCGAGGCGGCGGACCTCTGCCTGGAACGGGCGTGGGTCGATCTGGAACAGCAGGTCGCCTTTCTTGACCTGCGCGCCCTCGGTGAAACCAACCAGGTCGATCTGGCCCGAGACCCGTGGCCGCACTTCGACGGTTTCCGGGGCTTCGAGGCGGCCGGTGAACTCGTCCCATTCGTTGATCGGCTGCTCGATCACCTTGGCCACGCTGACCTTGGGCGCGGCGGGCGCCTGCACGGCGTCGGGGGTTCGACCGCAAGCGCTGAGCACTACGACTGCCAGGGCAGCGAGTGGAAAGCGCAAGGGTTTGAGTGATTGTTCCATGGAGAACTCCGCCAATGTATTAGTAGTGGGCGGAGTGTGAGTGTCTTGCGCGTGAGGCACGAATCGAACGGGGCGAAGGTTATTATCACGCTGAATGATATGTCGGGATATTTCATCGATGGTGGGCATGGTAGGGTGCCTGTGCTGGCCCTTTCGCGGGGCAAGCCCGCTCCCACAGGTCATATGCTGCTCTCAGCGTCGCTGAGATTCCTGTGGGAGCGGGCTTGCCCCGCGAAAGGGCCGGTGCAGACACCCTCGTATGTGACTCAAGGCCTCGTAGTGAAAAGCACCCCCCAATTCCCCAGGCCCCTCGGCATCGTCTGCCTGGGCATCCTGCAAATCCTGGTCTGGGGCGGTTCGTTCTTCCTCATGGCCGTGATGGCCGACCCGATCAGCCGTGACACTGGCTGGCCCAGCCAGTGGGTGTACGGCGCGTTGTCGCTGAGCCTGATGGTCTCGGCGCTGTGCGCCCCGTTGTCCAGCCGCCTGGTCGCCCGCTACGGCGGCCGCCCGCAAATGGCGGCCAGTGGTGCGGTGGTTGCAGTGGGCCTGCTGATCATGGCTGCCAGCCACAGCCTGTTGGTGTTCCTGCTGGCTTGGGCGGTGATCGGTGTGGGCATGGCCATGGGGCTGTACGAGGCCTTGTTCTCGACCCTGGGCGGCCTGTATGGCGAGGGCGCTGGCAAGGCTATCACTGGCATCACCCTGATTGCCGGCTTTGCCTCGACCCTGTCGTGGCCGACCGTGGCCTTGGCTATCGAGCACTTGGGCTGGCGCACGACCTGCGTGTGTTATGCGGTTGTGCTGCTACTGGTGGTAGCCCCTTTGTATTGGCGTGTATTGCCGCCAGGCGGGCAGGTCGAGGTGCGCAAGGCGCAGCAGAACAGCGCTGCAGTCGGGGTAGATCGCCAGCTCTACCTGCTGTTGACCGGCATGTTCGCCATTGGCGCGATCATCATGACGGCGATTGCCGTGCAGTTGGTCGCCGTGCTCCAGGGCCTTGGGCATTCGCTGCCGGTGGCGATCGGCCTGGCGGCGATGCTCGGCCCCAGCCAGGTGGCCTCGCGGGTGCTGCAGATTCTGGCGGGCAAGCGCCACCCAATCTGGACGGCGCTGGCCTGGGTAAGCCTGGTGCTGGTGGGCTTGCTGCTGGTGACGCTGGTGCCGGCGGCCACGGCCGTGGGCCTGCTGGTATTCGGTTGCGGTAACGGCTTGCGGGCGATCGTGCGCGGGCTGTTGCCGTTGGCAATGATGCCGCCCGCGCAGTATGTGCTGCTGATGGGGCGCATGTCGCGGCCTTCGCTGATCGGCCAGGCCTTGACGCCGCTGGTGGGTGGATATCTGTTTGAGCACTTTGGCTCAATGGGGGTATTGGTGACCTTGTGCCTGCTGGCACTGGTCAATGTGGTGCTGGTGGGCATTGTGATGCGGCGGGTACGTGCTGGCGCTAAGGGTTGAGTCCCTTTGAGATCAAGCGCCAGCAGCATTTCCCTAATGGCGTTGCCAGACTTCGCCTCGCTCGCTGACTACCCAAGGCGCTTGCTCAGCGTCGATAAGTACACCGCCAACCCAGCGCGGAGGAGGCGCCTGATCCAGCCAATTGGCCTGCCCGTCGAGAACGCTTTCGCCCAGTGCAGTCAGCCTCAAGGGCCGTTGCGCCCAGCCCTCTCCTGAGCCTTCCAGCAACAGCGGGTGCGGTGCATGGATCAGCGGTTGCAGCAACACGTGGAACATCAGGTCGCCCAGGTAAGGCAATGGTTCATCGTGCATCATCAGCTGTGCAAACACTCGGCCGGCCGGGAGCTCACCCTTTTGCGCGAGGATGCGTAACAGCAAGCGCTCTGTGAGGCTCAGGCCATCCTTTGCCCCTGGCAACTCCTGCAACTGGCGCGCAAGTGCTGCGCTTAATTGGGGTAAAGACGGGTGCTTCTGAACCGCAAGGGCAGCCCAGGCGCGTGGGTCTGGTGCGGTATAGGCAGCCCAAGCCTGCTTCGCTAACGCTATGGCGTCTGGGCCCAAAGGCCGCCGTTGTGGCCAAAGCCAGGCAAGCAGGTCGGGGGCGAGTTGGCCGATGCCGATGAAACGCTCGACGCCGGGCACCTCGGTAATTTCGATCAGCTCGAGCCGCCGCGGCAGGCAGGGCAGGCTTGCCAGAACTCGGATCAGAAATAGCTGATCGTAAGCATCCCCTTCGCACCAGAGCACAACTTCACTATCAGCGTTCAACTGTGCCAGTGCTGCGCGCTGCCTAGCCTGGCGCTGCTCGACGTCCTGCGCGCCAAGGTTGAACGCCTGTTGCGTATACGCGGCACGCACGGGCCAGTACTCATCTTCTGGCAGTGCCGGCACCGGCCCCATGACCATCGGGTCGTCGAACATGTGAAACGCGCCGTTAAAGCCCACTGTGCGCAAGCTATGGGCGATGTCATTGCCGCAGCGCCAGTGCTGCATGGTGGCCTCGCCATCGGCGGTAAAGTTTGGGTGGCGCGCTGCAAAGGCGACAGCGTCAGCATGAGCCTTGAGCTTTGGCCAACTGGCAAAACCCGCTTCGCGGGCCAGCAGCCACTGGGTGTCAGCGAGCCTGTAATGCGGGCCAGTCAGGCCGAGTAGGCGCAGTTGGGCGCGCGCGTCCTCGGCCTCGCCGTTGTTTAGCGCTTTCAGCAAGCGTTTGGCGCGTTTGCGCAGGTCGGCCAGATCGAGCAGGCCGTGATGACGGGAAGCATGGATGGCGGGCATGCCAACTCCTTTGGGGCTCGGTCCGCCGACAAGCCGGGAGCTGGAATGAAAATGAGATGAAGCGTGGCTTGGGCACCCCTTCGCGCGGACCGCAGGCGCAGCGAACGCCCTAGGGCGGACTCTAGCGGCTAGTGGGCGGTGAAGCAATGGCCTGGCGGTTGATGGGAACTTCGATGGCATGTTCAGGTCGATAGCGTCTTCTTTCGAACCAGGCCCACCTGGACCCGTCGAGTGCGTTCCTCATGCCAAGCAAGCGTATGCTGTCGGCCTTAACCCTGTTGTTCAGCATCACCGCGTGCGATTCCATCACCGCCGGCGAGCGCACGGCGCCTGCAAGCAGTAACACGGCCTCGACCCTGCTGATCGAAACAGCCTCCAGACAATACGCAGAAGGCAAACTGGACCAGGCTGCCGCCACGCTGGAGCGGGCGCTGCAAATCCAGCCGAACAACCCCGCCACGCTGCACTACCTGGGTGTGCTGCGCCTGCAGCAGGGGCAATACGAACAGGCTGAAGTGTTGGCGGCGCGCTCCAACCTGCGGGTTGGACGCAACGTGGCCTTGCGCAATCGCAATCTGCAATTGATCGAGGCGGCGAACCAAGCCCGGATTTCGGGTACGCCGCCGGGTGCTGTAAAGGCGTCGGCCGTTCAAGTAATACCCGCAGAGGCCAGCCCGGAGCCCACGCGATCAGTCTCCCTGGCTGCTGCCCAGCAACTCCAGGGCGTTGCCGGTCAGCAGCGCGTGGGCATGCCTGAATACCCCATGGACGAAACTGCCTTCGAGGTACCGCGGGGCCACAGACCGCCGCCAGGCAAATGCCGAATCTGGTACCCCGATCGCCCACCTGGGCACCAACCCCCGCCGGGCAAATGCAAGAAGCTGCAAAAGCATGTTCCAGCGGGTGCCTACCTACTGCGTCACTGATGACCGGGGCGCACGTTAACGGACAACATGAAACCCATGCGTACCGTCGCGTTCCAGTTGGGCGATCAGGCCGAACTCCCAGTCCAGATACCCTTGCATGGCTTCACGCGGGTTGTCGGTGCCTTCATAGGGCCGGCGGTAGCGGTCGCTGCGCGCCACTGCCAGGTGCGTTTCGCCACTTTCCAGCGGTAAGCCCGCAGCAATCCAGCGCGCAGTGCCGCCCTCCAGCACATACACCGGTGTGTGTGTCAGGGCCTGCAAGTCGACCGCCGCGAAGCGCGCCAGCAAGCTGCTGCCGCAGGTGAGCACGTAGCGTTCGGCAACCGGCAGTTGCTCCAGCACCTGCGGCAACTGCGCTCGGATCGCCCAATGGGCACCCGGGATGTGGCGTTTGACGTAGTTGGCGCTGGTGGTGAAGTCCAGCAGCACCGTGCCTGGCGCTTGCAGCCAGGTGTGCAACTGGTCGACGTCGATCTCGTTCACCTGGGGCTGTTCCGGCAATGGCGCCTGCCAATCGCCGGGCTCGCTGAAATCCGCTGTCGACAGGCCGTCCAGCACGGCGACCTGCCAACCCATCTGGGCCAGCCACGAGGCACTCATGTTGGCCCGCACACCGTCGTCATCCACCAGCACGATACGCGCGCCGCGCACGCTGGCGACATGGTCGGTCTCTTGCACCAGTTGCCCGCCGGGGACCGAGCGGCTGGCCGGCAGGTGGCCCTGGGCAAACTCTTCAGGGGTACGCACATCGAACAGGTAGGTGGTGCGGTGGGGCTCTGCCTGCCAGGCCGCCAGGCCTTCGCGAGTCAGCCGCGCAACTGCGGCACGGTCGGCCACGGCGCGGGCACGGTCGGCGGCGCTGGCGCGGGTGGTGTCGCTAACGGGGGCAAAGCTGCGTTGCTGGCCGTGAGCCAGTTGCTGGCCGGCAAGCGTCCAGCCGATGGTGCCATTGCGCAGTGCCGCCACCGGGTTGGGGATGCCGGCGTTGACCAGTGATTGGGTGCCGATGATGCTGCGGGTACGCCCCGCGCAGTTGACGATTACCTGGGTGGCGGGGTTCGGCGCGAGCTCGGCCACGCGCAATACCAGTTCGGCCCCCGGCACACTGATGCCGCCGGGGATGCTCATGGTCTGGTACTCGTCGAAACGACGGGCGTCGAGCACCACCACATCGGCCTTGGCATCGAGCAATGCCTGCACCTGCTCGGCCGCCAGCGACGGCGTGTGCCGCTCGCTTTCGACCAGTTCGCCAAAGGCCTTGCTTGGCACGTTGACGTCACGGAACAACTCGCCGCCAGCCGCGCGCCAGCCAGCCAGGCCACCCTCGAGCAGTGCCACATCGCTGTAGCCCAACGCCGACAGGCGCGCGGCAGCCAGCGTAGCCAGCCCTTCACCGTCGTCATACAGGGTGATGGCGGTGTCACGCCGCGGTACCCGGGCGAAGACGTCCAGCTCCAGCTTCGACAGCGGGATGTTGGCGGCAAACAGCGGGTGTTCCTGGGCGAACGGGTCTTCCTCGCGAACATCGATCAACGCCAGCTCTTCATGGGCCAGCAAGGCCCGGCGAATGTCATGGAAGGAACGGGTGGCGACAGTACTCATGGGGCTGGATTCTCTTTGGACAGGTCCCAGATGTTGGGCAGGAGGGTATTGGAGTAGCCGGAGATGAAGGGTTTTTCAGTGCCGTCGGCCAGGTACACCGCCCGGCTGACCGCGCCGATATTGGCGCCGTAGACGTGGATGCTGATCGACACCTGGTCGTCGAAGGCGTTGCTGACCTGGTGAATGTCGCCGATACGCGGCGAAACCGCTTCGACATGGCCAGGGTCGATCCGCACCGGCGCACCGGCCGGCAGCAACGCACCGTGCTCGCTGCGGGCGAAACCTTGCGAATATTCAGCGCCGCGCAGCATGCCGATCAGCCCCCAGACCCGGTGATCGTGAATCGGCGTCTGCTGCCCTGGCCCCCAGACGAAGCTGACGACAGAGAAGCGTTGGCGCGAGTCGCAATGCAGCAGGTATTGCTGGTAGCGGCTTGGGTCCGGTTGGGCGAGGGCTTCGGGTAACCAGTCGTCATGGGCGACCAGGCTGCGCAGCAGGCCTTGGCCTTGGTCGAGGAGGGTGGCTTCGTCGGGGGCTCGGTCGAGCAGCTCCGAAAGCGCACCGATGAAGTGTCGCAGGCGCTCCAGGCGCAGGGATTGGCTCATGGTTCAGGCTCGGCTGACGGTTTCGGTTAACCCTAGCAAACTCGCTGAATATTCACCAAAGTAAAATTAATCATAAGCTAATATGCAAAATATGCATTTACAGGCTCGCCTATCTGTTTTGAAATAGGCCACCGTCGAAGGCATTAGGTTATGCCTAGAACGAATTTCCCACAGGCTTTATACATCGATAACTTATAAGCAAGGCGCTGGTTAGATTCAAAGCGCATACCACTGTCATTTATCAAAGCGAGACCGCACGGGCGGATCGACTACCTAGTTGCGCCTTTATTGGCCCTGGAGACGAACGTGCGATACCTCAAGCAACTGGCCGCCGGTGTGCTGGCCACCTCACTGAGCCTGGCCGCCGCCGCGCAGACCCTGGTGGTCGGCGACCAAAGCTTCAATGCCCGTGCGGTGATGGAAGCCGCCGGCGTGCTCGATGACGTGCCCTATACCCTGGAATGGAAGCAGTTCACCGCAGGCTCCCCGGTGGCTGAAGCCTTGAATGTCGGCAGCCTCGACATTGGCCTGCTGGGCGATGCGCCGCCGCTGTTCCTCGGTGCCTTGGGGGCACCGATCAAGGTGATTGCGGTGAGCCGGCAGAACCTCGACGGGGTCGCCATCCTGGCGCGCAAGGATTCGAACATTCACAGCCTTGAAGACCTGCGCGGCAAACGCGCGGCCCTGTGGAAAGGCTCGTGGAGCCAGCAACTGCTGTTCAGCGCCCTGGACAAGGCCGGCGTGCCCCGCGATGCCTTGGAGCTGCGCTACCTCAGCGCGCTGGATGCCTCGCACGCCCTGGATGGCGGTTCGGTGGACGTGATCGCGACCTGGGAGCCTTATGTCACCCAACAGGAGCGCCAAGGCGCCAGGGTGCTGGCCACAGCCGAAGGCTTGATTCCGGCCCAGAGCTTTGTGGTGGCCAACGCCAAGGCCGTCGACGCCAAGCGTGCGCAGATCACTGATTTTCTGCAGCGTTTGAAGAAGGCCCGTGATTGGACATTGAGCAATCCAGCCAACACCGAGGCCTATGCCGACGCCTGGGCCAAGCGCACCCGCGCCGACCGTGACATTGCCCGGGCCTGGTTCGCCCGCGCGCGCACCGACGTGGCGCCACTCAACCCCCAGGTGATTGTCGATGCGCAGAAGACGGTGGACTTTTTTGCCGGGCTTGGGCTGATCAAGGCCTACCCGGCAGCGAGTCTGTTCGATACCTCGTTTGCAGCGGCGCTGGCCAACGACCATTGAGTTTGACTGTGCCGGCCTCTTCGCGGGCTTGCCCGCGCAGAGGCCCGGACAGCCCCCATCATTTCAGAGGGCTCCCCCTGACCACCCGCCAAATCAAACTCGGCGCCCTGACCATGGGCGGCGGCGGCCCTGGCCGCCAGAACCTCGGGCTCGACCCCGAGCTGCCGGCCGCTGCCAGTGTCAACATCGACTGGGACAAAGACATCGCCCGCC